>JBCBQE010000626.1:0-4457 GCA_039820385.1 Cyanobacteria bacterium J06635_10 | reverse complement strand
GAATAGAAAGATTGTTTTTAGTACTTAGAATCGAGCATTCCAAAATCTAAAAACAATCTTTCTATTCAACGGTTTCGACAACAGCACCATCATCAACAGGAAGGTTAAACCTGTTTAATTAAATCAAAGCAAGATTTTGATATAACAGCGCAAGAATCGGACTTTAGGTTGATTGGTAAATTATCTAAATTAGATTTAACGAACAAAACAATAAATTTTACAATAATTACAATTTATTCAGAAGTTGGTCATACTCAGCATGAGAACCAATCCAGAACCAAATTACCGTATCTTCATCTAATTGACCAACTACTCTATAATCTCTATTAACTCTTGCAGAATAAATTGGTAACTGAGGATGTACTTTTTTAAACCTTAAACTAGGATAATTTGGGTCTTCTTTAAATTGCCGATATGCTTCACGAGCTTGTTCTTGAATCTGTTCTGGTAAATCGGCAAACATTTTACGAAACTTTGAAGTTGTATAGGATTTCACAGATTTTCTGGATTTAATTCCAGAGTTTTACCAGTACGATGTTCGGACATAGCTTCAGATGCAAGGTTAGCTAGTAATTCAGAAGAACGAGCAAATGATTCATCCCATTTACGCTCATCCTCAAGTTCTTCCAAAATCATTTTTGCAATTGCGTCTTGTTCTTGAGCGGATAGAGATTTTAATTTTGCGATTGCTTGTTCGAGTAACTCTGTCATTATCAATCTGCTCTATAACTTATCAACTTAATACTACCACCCATAGCGTGATTGGCTAATGTGAACTACCCCTAGTTTCGCTACGCTACACTAGGGGCTTCTGGCTTCACAGAGGATTGCCGCATCTTAGACTTACGTCCGCGAGTTGGTCTTACATCCTCTCCACCAGCGTTTGTGACGGCTGTCCCATCCGCCCATAACATCCTCATACCCTCTGCCCGAATATTCTGTGATGCACAGATGTCTCTATCATGATCAGTGCCACAGTGGGGACAAGTCCACGCCCTTACATCTAATGGCATTTCCCTCATTTGATAGTGACAATTAGAACAGAGTTTAGAACTGGGGAACCATCTGTTTATTTCTACTAATACTTTCCCTTCTTTTTCTAATTTATAGTCAAGAAAATTGACAAACATTCCCCACCCGGTATCAGAAATTGCTTTTGCTAGTTTTGGGTTACGTTCGCTCAGCGTGTCCGAAGGACATACCATGCCCTTGACATTTAGATTTTCAACTACTACAACTTGATGTTCATCAACTATCTTTCTAGATAGCTTGTGTAGGTAGTCACAACGGACATTGCTAACTCGTTCATATACCTTAGCTACTTGCTGTCTAGCTTTATATCTACTCAGGGAACCCTTTTGTTTTCTAGCTAGTTTCTTCTGCTTTCGAGCTAAATTTTTCTCATGTTTTGCTAAGTGTTTGGGATTACTGTATTTTGATGCTTTCTCTCCATCAAAAGTAACTGCAAAATCCTTGATTCCCAGATCCACACCTATGAATTTACCATCTGCTGATGGCTTTGGATTATCCCCCTCATACTCCATCAACACAGAAGCGTAATATTTACCTGATGGATATTTACTAACTGTAACTGTCTTGATTATTCCGTCAAGTGGTCGGTGTATTTTGGCTTTGATTGTGCCTACCCTACCAGGAAATTTCAAGCAATCATCAATTTGTTTTACGCTTTGCGGATATTGGATCGATTGGCGATCATGCTTTGACTTGAATCTAGGATATTTTGCCCTGCCCTGAAAAAAATTTTGAAATGCACGACTGAGATTTAGACTCACTGATTGCAAAATTTGTGAGTAACATTCTCCTAACCATTCCGTTTCTTTCTCTTTTTTGAGTGCAGGTAACATGGAGTTCAATCCAGCACGAGATAAGCCTTTACCAGTCGCTTTATAAGTTTCTATACATTTGTTTAGCCCGTAGTTGTACCACCATCTTGCACAGCCAAAATTCTGTGCTAGTACATGTTTTTGCTGGTCTGTTGGGTATAGGCGAACTTTGAGTGCTTTTCTCAACACGCTCATATAACCTCCTTGCCTTATCATTGTATATGATTAGTGGTAAGGCACATCCAGACAATTGTAAAAATATTCTGCTGTCCTTCCAGGACGCAAATATTTTTACTGCCTCTCATCCCCAAGTTCCGCAAGCTCCACATGGGGACTTCCCGGCGTTCTAGTTAAAGAAAATGAGTTGAATCATCAAACCTCTGGGTAAAGCTAAACCTTTGTCCGAGATACGACGTGCTGCTAGTGGTTTAACCTTTAACCTGTAACCTCTATCCTTTCTGGTTCCGACAAACCCCACCAAACAATCAATCCGGTAGCGGTAATAGAAATTGCAGCCAGTATTGCATTACCGAGAAAACTAAATTGAGCAAAAGCGATTCCAGCGATCGCACCACCAAATCCTCCTCCTAGCTGTCCGATAGCTACAACCAAACTCATCAAAGAACCCCGTTGATTATCTGGTACAAGAGTAGTTAATAAAGCTTGTAAGGGACTTAAACGTAATGCAAGAAGCATCATGATTAAGAAGAATACTGTATAAGCGGATAGGGTGCCGGAGACAACAAAAGGAGTTATGGTAAATAAAACCGCTGATAGCAAACAAGAAGCGAGAATCATCGGCTTACGACCTATTTTGTCAGACCAGCGTCCAGCTTGGGGACCGATAAGAATATTTGCCAATCCTCCGACGATAAATAAAGTTGCTGTAGCAGAGGGAGACATACTTAATTCTCTTTCGAGCCAAGTTGGAAAAAACACAGTAAAGCTGGAGACGGCGAAAAGCATTGTTGCATATGCTAATCCAGCATTTAAAATCTTTCGTTTACTCAGTAATTTAAAATAGCTTTTGAGGACATATTTGACTGATAAACCTTCGCGGTCGCGTTTAATTTGTGGTTGGGGGATAACTGTTAAAATTAATAAAAAGGAGATGGCTGCAATAGCTGAAAATAAAATGAAAGGTGAACGAAAACCATATCCTTCTGCAAGAATTGTACCCATGGGAACCGCTACCACCTGTCCGAAAGCAAAACCGCTCATCACCCATCCATTAGCCCATCCCCTTCGTTCGTAAGGAAAATAATCTCCCACATAAGCAACCGCTACACCCGTCAAAACTCCCCCAGAAACACCAGCCCCGATGCGGAAGGTTAGTAAAGAGGTAAAATCATTAGCTAATGCGTGAAATGCTAGCATAATACCCATTAAACTAGTTCCGGCTAAAAGTATTGGTCGTCTACCAAAACGGTCAGAAATTGGGCCGATAATAACCGCAAAAGTACTTAAAGCAATTGCATAGCCAGTAACTAAAGTTCCTTGTAATGCTTCAGGGATATTTAAAGCTTCACCGATACGAGGAAGAATCGGAGCAACAATTGTTGCTTGAGAACTTGAAGCTAGTACCATTAGCCATAATGCTGCGATTATTAGGATATCTGGAGGGTGACGTTTTTTATTTCTCATTCGTAATTTTTAATTAGGGAGGGGGAAGAGGGGGAAGAGGGGGAAACACTTTTACTTGCTACTTCTGAATTCTGAATTCTAAATTCTAAATTCTAAATTCTAAATTCTAAATTATTGCCCCATGCCCAACTAAAGTAGCAAACAGATTAGTGTAATTTTGTAATTGAGTTTGACGGGAGAAGTGGTGTTTGATTTTTTCGGGTAGGGTATTGCGGAGTTTTTGATAAGTTTGGGGATTGTTGAATAGCTGTACGACTTTGGCTGCCATTGTTGCGGTATCTCCGGGAGCGGATAATAATAATTCTGGCAGTTGTTTGTCTAATAGTCCTATAACTTCTTCTAGTCCACCGCAAAAGGTTCCGACTACGGGAACGCTACAAGCCATTGCTTCGAGTGCTGCTAAACAAAATGATTCGGATTCGCTGGTTACGAGTTGTAAGTCGCAGATACTTAACCAACGAACAAGTTCTAATGGGGTTGTTGAGCCTAAGAAAACAACATGTTCGGCTACTCCCAAGGATAAAGCATGTTGTCGAGCTTTGGTTAAGTTGGGACCGTCACCAATCATCAATAATCGAGCGGGTATTCCAGCACCTCGGCAGAAAGCTAAGACTGTAATTGCATCTAAGGGACGTTTGACATCTCTTAGATTGGAGACGTGACAAAGGTTATAAGTATGGTTTTGATTTGTATTCCATCTGGGGAACGGTTGGAATAAATTTAAGTCGATCGCGTTGTGAATGACTGTGGGACGGGTTTTTAAGTCGAGGATTTTTACTGCTTGGTCGGCTAAACAATGAGAAACAGCAGTAACGCGATCGCAATTTATAATAGAATTTTTTAGTTGATATTTATACTCTACTTCGCGTCCAAATTTAGTAATATCGCTACCATGTAATGTTAAACATACTTTTAAAGTTTTGTGATTAGTTGAAGCAGCATTATTAGCCAAAAAACAATTAGCAACTA
>JBCBQE010000625.1:0-4468 GCA_039820385.1 Cyanobacteria bacterium J06635_10 | reverse complement strand
GCCCTTAATTCCCTCAGCCAAGATTTTGCTGGGATTAATCCCGATGTGCAATTTTCTTTCCGCGAAAGCGTAGAACCAGTATATCGAAAGTATGTTGATTTACTGTTGAAATCTGGGGAAAATATCGATCGAAAACTAGAAACTCTGGTTGAAGCCCGTCAAGTAATCGAATCTCTCCAATTAGCAGAATTAAATGACTTCTTTCGTTCCCCTTGCGTACTACCAAAAGTAGAGATTGACGAATTGATAGACAACCAAAAATCCACAGCTGTTATCTATCCGATTATTTTAGATGACCGATTAGAAATTATTACCAAGCTAGCAGGACAAAATCAAATTTATCGCACAACTCAACCAATATCTAGAGATGAATTAGAAAATAATTTAGAACAATTACAGGAATATTTGCTTGATGCCACTCGGGAGTTTCAAGTTAAGCAGAAGTCACAGAAGTTATATGAATGGTTGATCGAAGATATTGAACCAACTTTAGTAAATAAAGGTATAAAAAGCCTAGTGTTTGTACTAGATGGTTATTTGCGGAATATCCCAATGGCTGTTCTTTACGACAAGCAAGAGCAGAAATATCTGATCGAAAAATATGCGATCGCTTTAACCCCTAGCTTGCAACTTGTCGAACCCAAACCTTTAAAAACCGTGCAGTTAAATGCTTTAGTTGCCGGAATCGAGAAAAAACAAACCATTGAAGGTAAATCGTATCCTGAACTCCCAAATGTGCAACAGGAGTTAGAACAAGTCAAGTCTGAAATAAAAACAAGTGAAAAACTCTTAAATCAGGAGTTGACTAAAGCCAATCTGGAAAACGAAATTCAATCAAATCCTTTTTCTGTAGTTCATATTGCAACTCACGGGCAGTTTAGTTCCAATCCCGAAGAAACCTATATTACAATTTGGGAAGAGAAACTTAATATTGAAGACTTAGATAGTTTACTACGAGTCAGGGATACAAATAGATCGACAGCAATTGAATTACTCGTGCTCAGTGCCTGTCAAACTGCTAGCGGAGACAAACGTGCAGCTTTGGGATTAGCTGGAGTAGCAGTAAGGGCTGGCGCACGAAGCACCATCGCAACATTGTGGCCAGTAGATGATGAATCAACTCGCAACTTTATGGGTGAATTATACCGACAGTTGGATGATGGATCCACTAAAGCCGAAGCATTGCAACGCGCTCAAATAGCTATTTTGAAGCAAGAAAATCGTCCATATTTCTGGGCACCTTATGTTCTTATAGGAAATTGGTTGTGAAGAAGTCAACCCCCCTTCGGGGGAATTCAAAAGTCAAAACAGATCGCGATCTCATACAATAAACTTTATCTTCTATCGTCTTTTTTCCTGCATTGGGATGCTCCCTTCTACTGAAATATTTTTTATTGATAAAGGCTTTTTAACGCGTAAAGAGTAACGAATTTGTTGATATGCAGAGGGTTTTATTCTTTCCATTATTCCTTGGAGTGGTTTAGCACCTTTCCCAAAAATCTTGAAACCCATATCTTCGATTAAATCTTCTAAATAATGAAAGGCTAAAGGAGCAACACAAGTACCGTAAGCAAAAGCAGGAGGTAAATTACTTATACTCCAACTCAACTGTTTATCCATCTCTTCGCGCATTTGAGATGGTGTTGGTAAAACTAGGTTTCCTTTGACATATTCTGCTAACCACCAAGCTCCAATTTCTGATGTAAGCGGACAAAAGAAACTAGAATTGTAGCCTAAAAAACCCATGTTTGGGACATCTGGATGAATGAGATTGCGAAACATCTTAAAATTCCCTTTCTCATCCATAACTAATTGACGATACTTTGGTTCTAAAAAAGGTATATCTTGACGAAATCCAGTACCAAAAATTACTACATCAGCTGGCAATTTTTCCCCTGAATCAAGCTCTACACCACCAGGTAAAAATTTAGCTATACTTGCTTTTTTCGCCTTTATTTTTCCCGAATTAATGTATTTATAAAAATTTTCTGGAGCTACATTCGCAGAGCAAGAAAGGGTTTTATTTATAAATTCTGCTGGCAGTAAATTACTACCATCAAGATTAAACTGCTTGCGTAAAATTAATTCGTTTAATCGCCAAAAAGCCCATACTAAAGGTTTTCCGACGCTATGAAGTAGTTTTTCAATTCCCTGCTGTTTACGAACCGGCAACCAAAGTTCTGCAAAACGTGTCATTAGAATACGCTCAAATTGAATTTTGTTCAAGAAAAAGAAGGGAATTTTCCACAAAGCACGTCGAAAAACTAAAGTAGATTCTTTCGCTTGATTAACTGCAAATGTGGCAATGTCACAAGCTGATTTACCAAAACCAACAACGACAACTCGCTTATCTTTAATTAAAGAAGTGTCTTTAAATTCAATCGAATGTAGTATCTTTCCTCCCGTTGCAATAAACTCTTCATTCCCAGGAATTGTTGGAATTTTTGGAATATTAAACACGCCATTACATACTAAAACAAAATCAAATTCCTGTTTTTGTGATTTTATTTCATCTTCACTGTTAATTCTGAAACTAACTACCCATAACGCTTCTTCCTCTGTTTTTCGAGAAATATCCGTAACTTCTGCTTGAAAACAAATAGTTTCGCTAACTCCAAAATAGTCTGCATAAGACTGTAAATATTTACGTACTTGCTCCCCCGAAGGCCATTCGGGATAATCTTCAGGCATGGGATAATCTGAAAAACAGTATGTGTGGCGGCTGCTTTGAGTTTTTACCTCTGGATAACTACTCGACTTTTCCCAAACACCCCCAAGCCCCGGTTTTTTCTCCAATACAGTAACCTCAAAACCTTCTTCAAGGAAAGTCTTAGCCGCAACTAAACCGCTTACTCCAGCCCCAATTACGCAAACTTTTTTGATATTCATATTATTAACTTATGTCTCATTTCGCATTTATCTAGGACTTACCTATTGACAAATAAAAAATTATCTGTGTAATGTCATTGAGGTTAAAAGCCAACAAAAACTTCTTATAAATAGGATCGGGTTCGATCAATTTATGCATGAATGGCGATTTAAATAGCAAAAATTGCAGCACAACGATCGCAAGATAATGCTAATATCACCCGATAATTGGCGTTGCACAATCGTAATATGAAATTATGATTTCACATTGCAGCAGACGTAACACTGTTACGTCTCTACACAGGTTTCATGTTTTTGACGGGTACCCTAGATAATTTTTTTAGGAGAAAAAAATTATCTAGGGAGCCCTTGACAAAATGTAAAGTTTAATTCAGCAACGCCCGATAATTTATTATTTATAAGGTTTCAAACCTTTTCCAACAAAAGTAAGTAGCTGCTATTTCTAGTCACAACAGCATTTTTTACCAAGACTTAAGCATAATAGCTACGGCTATAACCACAACGAAGGTGCAACACAACCCTAAAAAATAACCATGAAAAAACTCATTTTCCTGCCGATCTTCATCATTCTGATACTATGTGGATTATTGACTTTCCCTAGTATGCATCGTCCAGCCTATGCTTCAGGCTGTGCAATCGCCACCCATTCCACTCCTATTGGCAGTGGAACGTTGTCCTACAATGAGGTTGGCACCGGAGAACCAATCTTATTACTGCATGGACTATTTGCCAACAAATGGCAGTGGAAGAAGGTGATGTGTCAGTTGAGTACGGCAGGTTATCAGGCAATAGCCCCCGACTTACCTGGTTACGGCAAAAGCACAGGATTTACAACCAGGGACTATACCCTGGAAAATCAGGTTAAACTGCTGCACGAGTTAACGAATAAATTAGGAATTAGCTCTTTTGATTTGGCAGGAAGTTCTATGGGAGGAGCGATCGCCACCGTTTACAGCCAGCGCTACCCAGAACAATTGCATAGCCTTGCCTTTATCGGTGCACCTTTAGGTGTGACTGATTGGGCTTCGAGCTTCAGAAATTCAATCTTTGACGGCATAAACCCCTTTATTCCAATTACTAAAAAACAGTTCGATCTCGAAATTAGCCTGCTGTTTGTCAACCCTCCCACTATCCCTGATTCTGTTAAAACAGAGAAGGTAAACGACTACATAACTCATAACCGTGACTATCAAAAGATTTGGAACATCGTAAACCTGTACGATGACGTACTCTGTCAAAAGGCTTCAACTCAGCTTCCAACTCTTGCTATTTGGGGTACAGAAGACAAAATCTTTGACATTAGTGGAGCCTCTCGACTGCAAAGCTGTATTCCCCAAAGCCAAGTCATCCGATTACCAAAGGCTGGACATTTACCAATAGTAGAAAATTCAAAGGAAGCAACTGCGGATTACTTAAAATTTCTGTCCAATATCCAGAATTAGATAAGCAATGGGAATGAGTTAGGAGTTAGGAGTTAGGAGTTAGGAGTTATGAGTTATGAGGGCGTTGCTGCAATTTTACTATGAATTGCATTTATATACATTTTGTCAAGGGCTCCCTAGATAATTTTTTTCTCCTA
>JBCBQE010000624.1:0-4469 GCA_039820385.1 Cyanobacteria bacterium J06635_10 | reverse complement strand
GAAGGATACAATTTGTATCCTTCTCAGCGAAACTTTGCGTTTAACCTCAGCGAAACTTTGCGTTTAAAAAAAAGATAATTCCTCATATAAACCTCTTAATATAAACTAATTAACTAGGGTACTCTCATTCCCAACACCCAATCATGCAAATCTTGTTAGAAACATTTACCGTAAATAAACGCTTCCCTTTAACAATTAGTCGCGGCACCACCGCTAAAACAACAAATGTATGGGTAAAAATATCAGAAGATGGCATCCAAGGTTGGGGAGAAGCATCACCTTTTAGCGTTGGTAATTATCCACAATCTACCGAGATTATTCAAGAATCCATATTACAAATTGCTCCCAAATTACAAACATTTCACCCCTTACAACGCTCCTCCATCGAACAAATATTAACGAGCACCCAAATCCCTTCCGCCTCCAAAGCCGCCCTAGATACCGCCTTACACGACTGGATGGGAAAACGTGCCGGGTTGCCCTTGTGGCAAATTTGGGGACTAGATAAAAATGCGATCGTACCCGTTTCGGTGACTATCGGCATCAATTCCCCAGAAGGTGCAAGAGCTAGGGTAAGGGATTGGCTGCAATTCATGGATGTCAAAATGTTAAAAGTAAAATTGGGTAGCCCCCAGGGTATTGATGCCGATCGAAAAATGCTTGATGCTATACGTCACGAAGCTCCAACAACCGATTTATATGTAGATGCTAATGGCGGTTGGAATTTAGAAAATGCCCGACAAATGTGCTGTCTTCTTGCCGATATGGGTGTAAAGTATGTTGAGCAGCCCTTAGCACGAGGAGAAGAAAATAGTTTAACGGAATTAAAAAAATCATCTCCCCTACCTATTTTTGTAGATGAAAGCTGCTTTACTAGCGCCGATATTCCAAATCTGGCACAATGTGCTGATGGTGTGAATATCAAGTTGATGAAATCTGGGGGGTTAACCGAAGCGATGCGGATGATACATACAGCCCGCGCTTGTGGTTTACAAATCATGTTTGGCTGCTATTCTGATAGTGCGCTGGCAAATACTGCTGCTGCACAATTGGCACCATTAGCCGATTATTTAGACTTGGATAGTCACCTGAATTTAATTGACGATCCTTTTACGGGTGCATTAATTGAAGAAGGTAAAATCTTACCAAATAACTTACCAGGGTTGGGGGTGGAGCTAGGTGCGTTTGCCGCTTAATCAAAAAATTGCCATTTTACTACATGAGGGAATTCACGGAACTCATGGTAAAACTGGGTTGTCTTTATTACGTTATAGTGATGCAAGCATAGTTGCTGCCATCGACCGCCATTGCCCGGGAGAGTCAATAGCCGAATTGACAGGTATTAAACGCGATGTGCCCATTGTTTCGTCTGTAAAAGAAGCTCTTAAACTCAAAGCACAGGTTTTAGTAATTGGTATTGCTCCTAAAGGTGGTAGTTTACCGGATGATTATTGGCATGAAATTAAAGATGCCTTAGTAGGAGGAATGTCAATTGTTAACGGTTTGCATACCCCCTTGGGTACTAGCCCGGAATTAAAAACTTTATTGAAACCGGGGCAATTAATTTGGGATGTTCGTAAAGAGCCATCTAATGTAAATGTTTGTACCCTTGCTGCGAGAAATCTTCCTTGCAGAAGGGTGTTGACAGTGGGAACCGATATGGCGGTTGGTAAAATGTCCACAAGTATAGAGTTACATCGTTTGTCGCGGCTGCGGGGTTTACGTACCAAGTTCCTCGCTACCGGACAAACTGGTTTGATGTTAGAAGGAGATGGTGTACCTTTAGATGCCGTACGAGTAGATTTTGCTGCAGGTGCTGTGGAACAGGTAGTAATGCGTTATGGCAAAAATTATGATATTTTGCACGTTGAGGGGCAAGGATCCTTATTACATCCAAGTTCCACCGCGACGCTGCCTTTAATACGCGGTTCTCAACCTACACAAATGATATTAGTACATCGTCTCGGACAAAATGAAGTAATAGAAGGAGTGCCAATTCCGCCTTTAGCTGAAGTCGTTAAGTTATATGAAATGGTTGCCAGTGGTGCGGGTGCTTTTGCATCAGTACCAGTAGTTGGGATTGCTTTGAATACTCATAATTTTGATGAAGCGACGGCCAAAAAAGGGATTAGTCAAGTAGAAGCGGAAACTGGATTACCTTGTACAGATGTAATTAGGTTTGGTGGGGATAAGTTATTGGATGCAGCGATCGCAAATTGAATGACCATCATATACTTGTGCTTTAGTGTCTTCAAATTATTCAAATTTATTTTTATTGTTACCCCTTAACCTCTTCCATCGGTAAATAGCACCATTCGGAATCTCTATCATTTCTCAATCAAATTTAATAATGGTAATTAAGTTATATAAAATTACCACTTATGACTACGGTGCTTTGATTTGATTATTTGTAGCTAGTATTGCTTTAATTATCAGTAATTTAAATGATAAAACTACCGAAAGTAAGGTTTATCGAACCGAAGCTAAAACTTTTATACACAATTTATGTTCAGTAACATTTAAGGACAAAAGCAAAAAATGTATTAATATGCAAGTGAGTGGTTATACGATTGATTTTTGAGGGTCATTATCCAGTGTAGGGACAAGCCCTTCCCCCTTCTGGGATAAAACACGGTAGAATAAATTCAAAAATTCAATATAGAATTAATTTTTATAAAATAGTCAATTCCTGGCGGGACAATTTTCTCTGACAGAGTTAAGTTTACAACTGCTCGGCAAGAGTTAAAAGTAAGGCAGGAAAGCGGATTGAAATTACAAATGTCTTTTGTCAACATTAAGGGCATTCTCAATTGCTGATAGGTTAAGCTAATGCTCACAGACACGATTCTCCGTAATCGCTACAAAATTCTTAAAGAACTGGGACGCGGTGGATTTAGTGTCACCTATCTTGCGGTAGATATGGATTTACCAGGAAATCCAAAATGTGTAGTCAAACAACTTAAAACTCGGCAATCTAATAGCACAATTTTGCAGATTGCGAAAAAATTGTTTGAGAGAGAAGCACAGGTACTCTACCGTTTGGGTAAGGCACACAAACAAATTCCGGAAATGTTGGCCCATTTTGAGGAAAATGAGGAATTTTATTTAGTCCAAGAATTCGTAGATGGACACGATTTAACCAAGGAAATCAAACAGCGCCATCGATTAAGCGAAGAAAAAGTAATTAAACTATTACAGGAAATATTAGAAGTTCTAAGCTTTGTCCATGAAAACAAGGTAATTCACCGCGATATAAAATTACGGAATATTATGCGCCGTCGTCAAGACGGAAAGATCGTGCTGATTGATTTTGGTGCGGTAAAAGAAATCAAGGGTTTGGCGAAAAACGAACAAGGGGATGTCAATTCGACTTTGATCATCGGTACTCCCGGTTATATGCCAGACGAACAAGCTAATGGTAAACCGAGATTATGCAGCGATGTTTATGCAGTAGGAATGCTCGGAATACAAGCTTTAACCGGGATATCCCCTCGTGAATTACCATTTAATCCCGATAACGGCGAATTAATTTGGCGTAATTCGGCGGATATTAGCGACAGATTAGCTGAAGTTTTGACGGGTATGGTACGCCATCACTTTAGTCAACGTTATCAAACAGCAGCTGAAGCGTTAAAAGCCCTTAAATCGCCGGTAATACTACTACCGAAAGCAAATTCTGCGCACGATACTCTACCCGATACTCTAGCGTCAACCATTCGCAAATCCCCCCCTACAGTATCTCCCGTACTTCAAACTTTGGGATTATTAGGTTTAATGGGATTTGGATTTGGTTTAGGAGTTTTCGGATGGAGCGCCTTCCAATTTTATAGTTCTAATACTAATAAACCTACTCTCAATACTACAGAGGTTGGGGATACTGTTCTTAAAAATATAAAACCTTCCACAACACCTAAAACTTCTAATAATCAATATCCCAAGATATTTTTACCTTCTACACCTAGAGTAGTAGATAGTAAAACTAAACCTATTTTTTTACCTTTTATACCATTCTTGAACGACGATCGCATTCAACGCAGGGAGGAAACTTCTCAATCAATATCTAAGGATAAAAAAGTTAAATCCGTACAAAAATCTAAACCTAAAACTATTCAACCAAAAATTCAGCCAGATCTGAAAACTTCTATAGTTAAGGAAGAAAAATCTCATTCTATTCCTAAATCTTTAACGCCGAAGCCTAAAAATAATCAAGGACATTTACCTTCTATCCCAACATTCCCATATAAGGATAAAGAGATCGAAAATCCCCAGACAGCTTTACCTTCTATACCTTCTATACCTTCAAAAGAAGATAAACAAAAGGAAAAGAAGGAAGAGAATTCAGCAACGGCAACACCAACACCAACACCAACACCATCTCAATCGGAATCGATTGATAAACAAAAGGAAAAGAAGGAAGAGAATTCAGCAACGGCAACACCAACACCAACACCAACACCATCTCAATCGGA
>JBCBQE010000623.1:0-4485 GCA_039820385.1 Cyanobacteria bacterium J06635_10 | reverse complement strand
CCTTTTAAAAGATGACTGAACTACTCCGTCATCTTTTAAAAGGTTCTGTACTAGATTGATTTATCGAACAATCTTATTTTAAAACAGCTTTGGTTGATTATTCTTCTGTCTTCATTGGGTATCCTAAGCCTAGTGTATATCGGGAAAAATCATGGATGAAGTTGTTAGAAAAGTAGCCTCTTTGGGGCTTCCTGGAATTATTTTATTAATTACAATGGCTACAACTGGTTTTACAGGAGCAGCTGCAATCACTGCGGCTTTAGCTCTTTTAGGTCCAGGGGGAATGATTGGTGGGATTGCATTTCTAGGTGTAATAGGTGTTGCATCTGATGCGCTTACTAAGTATGGTTTATCAGCTATTCTTAAAGGAGTATATTTGGAACGTAAGCAAAAAGGTGACTCAATTCAATCTCTCAGCACAGAAATAAATGGTTTACCGATTTCTAATGACCTTAAGAGAGAATTAAAAGAAGCAGTAGGATGTTTATAAAGGTTCTTTACAAGCTATAACTTTGGGTGTTGGGTTACTACGGATTTTAATTAACTGCATTTATGCTCAACTTTATTTTCCGTCTAACCCAACCTACAATCTTTATTTTCCATCTAATACCATTTCTTTATAAAGATGCGCTTAATTTAGTCCACGGAGGTGGGCTTCGTAAGTGTAGCTCCAGCTTTTAAGCTGAGAGCGATTTAGCGCAGCCTCATACAGAATTGGTATAACCCAACCTACAATCTATTTCTACTCGATATGACAAATATCACAATCAAGATTAACGAATACTTTGAATTAACTGAATTAGGACTTACGCAATTGTCACAACATCCTGGTTGGTGCGTGACACTGATTGTCTTATTATTGCGTAAATAATCAGTCAGTGTACGAGCACCCTACGAGGAAAATATGCTAGTTGCGTAAGTCCTATGAATATTATTTCTTAACCACTCGTTAACTAAAGTTTGGATATCAATACCTTTTTCTTCTGCTAATTTATTCAGAAATTCATTCACATCTGATTCTAAATAAACGGGAAAATTAAAAGCCGTATCGGATTGATAAAACTTTCCTTTTTCTGCTTTAGAGAAATCGTATTCTGGTTTCATAAAAACTATACTTGTGGCTTTACGTGCTGAAATGCTTTATTTACCCACAAAAAACTTTATGTTGGGTTAAGACGGATTTTAATTAACTGCATTTATGCTCAATATTATTCATCCGTCTAACCCAACCTACAATTGATAATTAACCAACTAACCCAAACTAGCTTTCAAATCCCCCTTAGCTTTCTCCAATGCTTCGGGTAACTTACTAGCATCTCTCCCCCCAGCTTGAGCAAGATTTGGCCTTCCACCGCCGCCACCGCCGCACATTTTGGCCACAGCACCAATAAATTTACCTGCTTGTACGCCTTTTTGATTAATATCTTTACCAAATGCAGCTACTAAACTGACTTTTCCTTCTTCTAATGCACTACCCAATACAACCGCTGCATTATTACCGATTTTCTGCTGCAATCTTTCCGCTGCTGTTTTTAAGGATTCTGCGTCTACTCCTTCCATTTTGGCGACGAGATATTTAAACTCTCCTACCGACTCAACGATTTCTAATAAACTATCCGATTTAGCGATCGCTAATTGTCCTTTAATCTTCTCAACTTCTTTCTGAGCGTTTCTCAATTCGGTTTGTAATGTAGTAATTCGATCCGGAATTTCCTCTGGTTTAACTTTAAATCTCTCACTTAAATCTTTAACTACATGATCCCGCACGTTGAGATAATCTAATATAGCAGGTCCAGAAACGGCTTCAATCCTTCTCACACCGGAAGATATTCCAGCTTCAGAAATTATTTTAAATACTCCAATATCCGCAGTATTACTTACGTGAGTTCCACCACAAAGTTCCATTGATACGCCTGAAAAATCGATAACTCGCACTTCCTCACCGTATTTTTCACCGAACATTGCCACCGCACCTCTAGCTTTTGCTTCTGCTATGGGGAGAACTTCAATTTTGGCAGAATGAGCTTCAGCTATCCAATTATTAACTTGTGATTCAACAAGATGAACTTCTTCAGTTGTCATCGCACGGGGACAGTTAAAGTCGAAACGCAATCTATCGAAGTTAACTAAAGAACCTGCTTGAGAAATTCCTTCATCGACAATTTTCTTCAACGCTGCTTGTAACAGGTGAGTTGCGGTATGGTTTGCTTGAGCGCGACGACGACAAGCACGGTCAATTTGAGCAGATACAGAATCTCCTACTCGGATTGTACCGCGTTCGATGCGTCCGAAGTGAACAAAAAAGTCGGATTCTTTCTTTACATCTTCAACTCTTACCAAAATTCCATCGCCACTGATATAACCGCGATCGCCAATTTGTCCCCCAGATTCGGCGTAAAATGGGGTTTTGTTGAGAACTATTTGTACAGAATCTCCGGCTTCTGCTTCTTCTTGGGAAACCCCTTCTACTAATATCGCTTCCACAATAGAAGTAGCTGTGGGTTCTGTATAACCGACAAATTCAGTAACTTCGATATTTTCTGCTAATTTATCTAAGGCACCTTGAACGGTTAAATCGATGGTTTCGCGTGCAGCTTTCGCGCGTTCGATTTGTTTTTTCATTTCCATACCGAAACCGTCACTATCGATAGTGACACCTTGTTCGGCAGCGATTTCTTGAGTTAATTCTTGAGGGAAACCATAGGTGTCGTAAAGCTTGAAAACATCTTCACCACTAATAACGGTTTTACCTTCTGACTTCAGCTTATTAATAATTTCTTCAAGCCGTTTCTCACCACGCTCCAAAGTTTTGCGGAATTTCGACTCTTCTCGTTGTAATTCAGCTTTGATGGCGTTTTCTCGTTCCCGCACTCGAGGATAAGCACCTTGAGAAAGTGCGATCGCCGTTTCAGCAACTTGAGTAGTAAATTCCCCTTCAATGCCAATTAACCTTCCGTGACGCACTACGCGACGAATCAAGCGACGCAATACATAACCCCTTCCCACATTAGAAGCGCGGATTTCATCGGTTATCATGTGTACCACAGCGCGGATATGATCCCCAATAACTTTTAATGAAGTTTTGGTTTTCTCGTCACTTTTACTGTAGTCAATTCCCGCAATATCGCCAGCTTTTTCAATAATTGGGAAAATTAAGTCAGTTTCGTAATTATTAGGAACTTGTTGGAGAATTTGCGCCATTCTCTCCAAACCCATGCCAGTATCAATATTTTTATTCGCAAGGGGAGTTAAATTACCATCCGCATCGCGATTGTATTGCATGAATACCAAGTTATAAAACTCGATAAATCTGGTATCATCATCTAAATCTATATTTTCATTACCACGTTCCGGATGAAAATCATAGAAAATCTCCGAACAAGGACCACAAGGCCCAGTAGCACCAGAAGCCCAGAAATTATCTTCATCTAAACGTAAAATTCTGGCTTCCGGTACGCCAATTTTATCCCTCCAGATAGCATAAGCTTCCTCATCTTCGTAATAAACGCTCACCGCAAGTCTTTCGACGGGTAAATTAAATACTTTTGTAGAAAGTTCCCAACCCCAAGCGATAGCTTGCTCCTTAAAATAGTCCCCAAAACTGAAATTACCCAACATCTCAAAAAATGTGTGATGTCGCTTAGTCACTCCCACATTTTCAATATCGTTAGTACGAACGCATTTTTGGGAAGTTGTAGCCCGTTTAAATTCTGGGGTGCGCTGCCCGAGAAATATCGGTTTAAACGGTAGCATCCCCGCAATCGTCAGCAATACCGTGGGATCTTCCGGTACAAGGGAAGCACTGGGAAGCGGTTGATGTTCCCGTTGCGCGTAAAAGTCGAGGAATTTTTGCCGGATTTCGTTACCGCCCAGGTGTTGGGGATTGACAGACATGGGTACTAGCCTTTATTAAGGTTTACTAAAATTAGAAGTATAGAATACCAAGCTATTATTTATAAGGGAAATGCTAAGTGAGTCGTCATACCATATCTTTATAAAGATGCACCCCTATGAAAGTCTACGTAGGTAGGCTTTGTTTGATTAGCGCCACCATAGCCAGAGTGAGGTTAATTAAGCGCAGCCTCATACAGAATTGGTATTTGACTAAAACCCTGTGTCTTGAGATTAGGCATGAAAGCTAGTTCCCGGTGCGGAACTCTATTTTACAAACTATATTCAAGTCTTATGGGAATACAAGCATAAATACTTAGCGATCGAAATCTCTCCCTCTCTGACTCCCTGAATTAGTCAGGTAATCATAAAGCCAGTTGCGGAGTATCTTTCCTAGCGCACTAAAGTATTCCCATCTTACATGGGGTTAATAACAACAGATATCCAGATACTGAATATTTTAAATATTTTTTTATCACAAAAAACAAAACTAACCCACATTTTACAGCACCGCCCATTTTGAAGGTTTTAGACGCCACCTACTGTACATCAAAAATGTTTCCCTCCTTAGCCCTACGGAGAGGAACATCTGTT
>JBCBQE010000622.1:0-4487 GCA_039820385.1 Cyanobacteria bacterium J06635_10 | reverse complement strand
GCTCATCCCCATCTCAATTCCAACCAACTTCGGCTCTTCCAACTTCGGCTCTTCCTTCGTTTAAAAATGATTTGCGGCTGCAATGCATTCCGCCACCACTTCCGGCTGCTCCAATTGGGGAGTATGTCCACATTTCAACCAAATTAATCGACTCTGCGCGATCGCACTTTGAAATTTATAAGCGTCTTCTATGCCCAGAGTTTCGTCTTTCTCTCCCCACAAGATTAAGGTTGGTTTAGCAATCTCTTTTATTCGCGGTGCTATATCGCTGTAACCACCACTTTTAGTAAAACTGATTGTCGCTTCGTGCCAATTAGGCATATCCAAATGTAAGGCAGCACATTGCAAGGATGTAATTTCGGCTTCTGTTAAATTACTGAAACTCCCAAAAAATAAAGCTTGTAGTTTACGCTGTTTCCAATATTCAGCAGCTAAATAATCAAAAGGAGGAAACAAAAATCTTCCTTGAGGAAAGCTACCGGAATAACCAACGCTGTTAATCAGAACTAATTTATCTACGGAATCTGGATAATCAAGGGTAAAATCAATAGCTGTTGCTCCTCCCATGGAAGCACCAACTAAAATTATTGGTTGATTTATTTGCGTTTTCCAGAAGTGATAAAGATGGGTTTTGATGGTTGCTGGAGAATAATTAATGTTTTTGAATCTTTCAGTAAAGCCGAAACCGAGTAAATCGACTGCCCAAGTTTCGTTTTTGGCTGCGAGTAATGGTATAAGTAAACGGAATTCTAATAAGGAACTCTCAAAACCGTGGAGCAGTAAAATTGGTGTGCCGTTGTTACCTTGATGAATGTAGGCTGTTGAAATTGATTCTGGATTTAGAGGTGTGGTGATAGGAGTTATTTTGATATTTTGAAAAAGGTTGATTGCTGAGGGATCTTTGATATGAGATATGTTAACTGCTGAAAAATATTCATCCATAAAGAAAGCATATTAATTTGATTTTTTTTGTAGTAAGGACTTTAGTCCCGATTATTAAGACGTAATCTCCTACTACAAACTTTTTATAAGTTATATGTAAAACATAATTATAGCTATTGGATAAAATTTGCTAAATACCACGAAGAAACTCAACAAAAAGTTCAGCAACTGCTGTCGATCGCACGACTCTTTTATTACAAGACAGCAGAAAATTAGCCGATATTCCGGCGCGAAAGCGTACATCTGGTAGTAACTTCCCTCGGAATTTAAATAAGTGAATGAGTTGCACCCTAAACTCAAACTAAACTAAATTATCTTTAAAACAAAAAAGACCAATCCTGCCACAGCATCAGGAAGCCACTGAACATGACAAAGCCCATAACCAGTTGGCGAAATCTACGTTCGCTGATACGCTGTAAAGCCATATGCCCCAAATAATTACCCGGTATTGCAGCTAGTCCGGTAATTAAACCATAAACCAGATGCTGGGAAAGCAGAACACCAAAAATCCCATAGGAAATGATTTTTATGGTATGAACAACTAGTCTTGCTGTAGCTTGAGTAGCAAGCAATTCCTCCTTTTGAAGCCCAAAGCCAATGTAAAAGGGTGTTAATAATGGCCCCATACTTCCCAAAATACCAGACAGCAGGGAATACACAAAGCCAGCCGGTAGAAAATACCAAGCCAAAACACTCAAACCATTTTTATCTTGTTCCTGGGAGCGGAAATTCTTCAGAAAATAGTTAAGGGCGGAGACTATTAAGAATATCGCCACACAGACACCAACCCACTCAGCCTTTACCTTTGTTAATATAAAAGCCCCCATCACGCTTCCAAATATGGCACCGGGAACTTCCCAAAGAATGACACTCCAGTTAATATGCTGGCGATAGGCAAAAACCCGCTCGGCATTTCCCAGAATAGCACCTGCTGTGATTACTGGTGCGATCGCGGTTGCTCCCAAGAAAAAACCAACAATGGGCATCAATAGTAAGGAACTACCTCCCCCTGCTACAGTGCTGACAAACCAACTTACAACACTAACTGGTCCTAAGCCAAGCATTGCTTTGACATCCAATCCATTTAAAAAAGATTGGCTATCTAAAATCAACATTGTTGACAACATAATAATTCACTACACTCCAAAAAAAATACCCCTGACAATCAACTTCGATTGACAAGGAGCACGCTATTATATCCTTTATAAAGAAATATTACATCTATATTTTTTATTCGTAAAATAGCCCTTCAATGGGAACCCCATCCTCATGTTTATTGGCTTTGGATTTACCAGGTAAAGAATCGCCCTCGGCTCCAATACGGGTGACGGGAACTTTCTCCTTTTCTGCCCCTACACGTAACAAAACTAGGGGTTCATCTCCACAGCTTTGGAACCGATAAAAGCTTCCCCGAGGCAGCATAATCCCTTGGTTTCTGTTCAACTCGGCCACTTCACCATCTTTGCCAAAGAAGCGGGCTGTACCGGCTAAAATGATAAAAGTGTGATCTTCACCAGGGTGGGCATGTAGAACATTTTCACCACCTTGAGCATAGCACTTGATCCTCACTGTCATGGAATCTGTTTTTGCAAGTACGCGATCGCTCCTGCCTTTGCTCAAAAGTTGAGTTTTGAGTTGATAGAGTTGTGGCTCGGGGGAATTGGTGACAAGTTCGTTAATATCAGTAGATTCTGTAAACGACGCTTGAGATGTCATTATTACACTCCATTAATAAACATAAAGTACGCCTAACATAAATTAAATAATCGCAGGTGAAACTTTGAAGCTAAGAACGTCTATAGTTACTATAAACATGTAGGAGTAAAGGTAACATTTAGGAAGCCCTCTTAACAGCAATGCTAAGGCATAAACCTGCAATCTTTTTATAGTTTTTGCGAGTTCTAAAACCTAATATTTATAGTACTTGGTAGTGACATGATACTGTATTAAATTAGATATTTTAAGTGCTATAGAATACATTTAGATGTGATTCTAATATTGGTTTGAAGCCTCTATCTAAAATCTGGATAAAACTGCAAAGTTTTTGTAGACGAGGGTTCTCAATAGGTTGGATTCCTTGATAGATTAGGGCTTGCGTAAGTCCCGAACGAAAGATTGAAAACCTCTCTCATCTCAAACAATATTAACTTTACTCGCGGCAATTGTCGCTTTTTCTCGCGCTTCTTCAACGTTAATTCCTTTAGCTAAAGCTACTCCCATGCGTCGATATTTATGAGCGCTGGGTTTACCGAATAATTTGATATCTACGTCTTTTTCCGCGAGTGCTGTGGCGACACCTGTATAATTAATAGAATCTGATTTTTCGGGAGCTAAAATTACTGCACTGGCTGAAGGTGCAAACTGTTCTATATTGGGAATTGGTAAACCTAAAATTGCTCGTAAATGTAGTTCAAATTCATTCAAGTTTTGCGATATTAAAGTTACCATTCCCGTATCGTGGGGTCTAGGTGAAAGTTCGGAAAATATTACTTCATCTTTGGTAATAAAAAATTCTACACCAAAAATTCCGGCACCTCCCAAAGCATCAGTTACTTTTGTGGCAATTTCTTGGGCTTTTAATGTCATTTGCTCAGAAATTCCTGCTGGTTGCCAAGATTCTTGATAATCACCTCTTTCTTGACGATGACCGATAGGAGAACAGAAAATAGTGGGAGCACTCCATTGTTTAATAGTTAATAAAGTAATTTCAACTTCAAAGTCGATAAATTCTTCTATAATTACTCTTTGACTATCACCGAGAGAACCAGAGCAGGCATAATCCCAAGCTTTTTCGACGTTTTCTTTATCTTTAACTATAGATTGTCCTTTCCCAGAAGATGACATTACTGGTTTAACTACGTTAGGAAAACCAATTTGATTACTGACAGCTATTAACTCATCCAAAGATGACGCATAACCATATTTTGCTGTCCGAATACCTAACTCAGTATGTGCTAATTCCCTGATTCTATCGCGATTCATTGTATAGTTTGTTGCGATCGCTGTGGGAATCACAGTAATACCACGTTGTTCAAATTCTGCTAGCTTTTCAGTTCTAATTGCTTCAATTTCTGGTACAATAAAATCTGGTTGATATTTGCTGACAATAGCTTCTAAATCATCAGCACTCAACATCGAAATCACTTCACAACAATCGGCAACTTGCATTGCTGGAGCATCTTTGTAACGGTCAACTGCAATGACAAAATTACCTAAACGTTGAGCGGCGATCGCAAATTCTTTACCTAGTTCTCCCGAACCAAGTAGCATGATTTTTTGTGGTAGTTTCAGGGGTTTTGTCATCAATTTAATTCGGTCTATTTTGAAATTATCGGATAGGTAATTAATCCTAATTAAATATCATCTGACTAATGCTTTAATTTTCTACCGTCAATTTGTAAATCTTTACGTTTTATACCATGTACAGTTCATGAGCTAGTAATGCAGAGACGGCGTGCAGGTTGCAACATCTCCCAGTATTTTTGAAAAGTATAGAGAATTCTGTGAAATTGTATTAGTTAGGAAATATATTCCCCTCGATCAAA
>JBCBQE010000621.1:0-4488 GCA_039820385.1 Cyanobacteria bacterium J06635_10 | reverse complement strand
AGTTCGCATGAGTGCTTCTTTGATGAATGGCACCACACAAAGTCTGAGCGGTGTCATTAATGTTACGCGAGTTAAGAATCCGATTGAGTTAGCCCAAGCTTTACAATCTTCTCGAGACCGAGTTCTTTCAGATTATGGTGCTGCTGAGTTTGCAAGGGAGTTACAGGTACCTACTTACAACCCTTTAACTGACCTGCGTTTGCAAGAGTGGATGCAGGAGCGTCAAGACAACTTTACAAAAACTATGGCTGGGGTGGTAGCCGAAAAGGAATTGGTATCAAACGACAGCGCCGGACGCGGTACTATTGGCGTAGTAGCCTTAGATAGTCAGGGAAATCTATCAGTTGGAACTTCCACTGGCGGCAAGGGCTTCGAGCGCATAGGACGTGTCAGTGATTCTGCTATGCCTGCTGGTAATTATGCTACTCCGGATGCGGCGGTCAGTTGTACGGGTATTGGAGAAGATATTATCGATGAATGTTTAGCACCACGAATTGTGGTGCGCGTACGTGATGGAATGACTCTTCAAGATGCGATGCAGCGTTCGTTTGATGAATCACAGGAAAATAAGCGGGATTTGGGAGCGATCGCCCTTGATGCTAAAGGAAGGATTGCTTGGGGTAAAACTTGCCAAGTATTAGTTGCGGCTTATCATGATGGTGAGAAAGTAGGGGATACTTTGGAAGCATCGGAAGAGATGCAGGTTGGATGTGTTTAGCTATGAAGAGTGAAGAGTGAGTAGTGAGGAGTGAAGAGTTATAAATTAAAAATTCTGCCCCTTCTACCTACTCTTCCCCTCTCATGTATGTCGAGATCGTTACTTCTTAGTCTTCCTAACCCAGCCTTCTTTGACAACTTGACGCTCGCGGGCAATAACTAAGCTGTTATCGGGGACATCTTCTGTAACTGTTGAACCGGCAGCTACGTATACATCATTACCTAAAGCGATCGGTGCAACTAGAACGGTATTGGAACCAGTTCCGGTATTGTTGCCAATGATAGTTCGGTGTTTGTTTGCGCCGTCGTAGTTGGCAGTAATGGTACCTGCACCGATATTTACTTTGGTTCCGATGGTTGCATCTCCTAAGTAAGAGAGGTGAGCGGTTTTGCTGCCGTTACCCAATTTGCTATTTTTCAATTCCACAAAATTACCTACACGGCATTTTTCGCCAACTTCTACATGACCGCGTAAGTGGGCATAGGGTCCAATTTGAGTTCCATTTTGGACTTCGCTATCGGTAATTACTGAATATCTGACTGTGACGTTTTCGCCAATTAAACTATTTTCAATTAAGCTTCCCGGACCGATGCAACTTCCTGCTTTAATAATTGTATTGCCACGCAGGTGAGAAGATGGTTCGATAATTACATCTGGTTCTAATTCTACTGTTTCGTCGATGGTGATGCTGTTGGAGTCAAGAAAGGTAACACCAGCTTTCATCCATTTTTCTTTGATTCTCGCTTGTAATATATCGTAAGCACCCGATAATTGTAAGCGATCGTTAATTCCTCCAATTTCTTGGTAATCTTCTACATCTACTGCCATGACTGGAGCGACTTGAGTCACGGCATCGGTAAGATAATATTCTTTCTGAGCGTTATTTGCCTCTAAATGAGGTAATATCTTTGCTAAATCTGGCCAGCGAAAACAGTAAACTCCAGCGTTGATACGCTGATTTTCTCTTTGAGCAGGGGTACAATCTTTATCTTCGATGATTTGTTGTACTACATTCTTCTCGTCACAAAAAACTCTTCCGTAGCCTTTAGGATTCGGAAGCTTGGCTGTGAGCACAGTAGCTGCATTTTGGTTTTCTTGGTGGATTTCCAAGAAATTTTTCAGAGTTTCGCTGCGTAATAATGGTACATCACCATTAAGTATCAGTAAATCCCCATTGTAACCTTCTAGATGAGGCAGTAATTGCTGTATAGCATGACCTGTTCCCAACTGCACGGTTTGTTCCACAAATTCTAAATCGGGAATTGATTGTAAAGCTGTTTTTACTTGCTCGGCTTCATACCCGACAATCGCCATCCGCCGCTCTGGTTGTAACGGTTCAACACTTAGAATAACTCTTTCTACTAGGGATTTTCCACCCAAAGTGTGTAAAACCTTGGGTAGGTTTGATTTCATCCTTGTGCCGCGACCAGCCGCTAAAATTGCTACTACTACCATAATCAGCCAACAACTATAAGTAAATACGAATGCTAATTTTCTTTTCGGCTCAAATATACCCGATTACATAGCCGAACCGAAATGTTAGTCGTATACTTGTTGCTGTGAAAAATGGTGTTATTGACGTTCTGTGCGCCAACAGACTGGGGAGAATGGATAATGCCGTATTTAATACTACCATTTGACGGTACCTGAAAGTACTCCAAACCTTTCTATATCTCCGGTGTTGTTGGCGCTTAATTGACATAACCTAGTATACTTGGACGTTCGTCTGGCATTCTGGCATTCTTGCATTCAAAAGCAATATATCATAAGGGTTTCAATCAATCTTGTGAAACGGGTGCGGCCTTTTCTTCGTGTTGTACTAGTAATTTTTGAGAAATTCGGCAAATTGCTGCATTAGTTTTTTGTTGTGCCAACCTTTATTTGTTTCTTCGCTCATGATTGATAAAGCCTCTTCGGAGGTAAAAGCTTTTTTATAAGGCCTTTCGCTGGTTAAAGCATCATAAATATCAATCATTTGAAACACTTGCGCCAAGAAAGGAATTTCATCCTCTTTAAGCCCATCAGGATAGCCAGTACCGTCCCAACGTTCGTGATGGCTGCGGATAATTGGAATTACTCCCCGCATACTGCGTAAAGGCTGACAGATTTTTTCCCCAATTAAAACGTGCTGTCTCATTACTTCCCACTCCGATGCGGTTAGTTTTCCTTTTTTGAGCAACACTGAATCGGGAATGCCCACCTTACCGATATCGTGAAGATAACCACCCCACATCAAATCCCGAATTTGATTACGCGCCAGACCAAGATATTCACCAAATGCTTTCCCTAATTTTACTAAGCGTTCGCAATGATCGCCGGTATTGGGATCGCGGCTTTCAATGGCCCTGGCAATCGAAAACAGAGCTTTTTCTGCGTGATCTAAATCTTCATTTAGGCGTTTTTGGCGCACCAAAGACTTAACTCGTGCAGCTAACTCCACTCTGTCAAAAGGTTTGCTTAAAAAATCGTCCGCTCCAACTTCAATTCCCCGAATTCGCGATCGCCTATCGTTCAAAGCCGTAATGAAAATCACCGGGATTAACCTAGTTTGCTCGTCTTGTTTAAGCAATTGACAAACTTCAAAGCCATCCATTTCCGGCATCATTACATCAAGCAAAATCAAATCTGGTTGATTTTCGCTTACCAAATGCAGGGCTGCAGAACCACTTTCTGCTTCTATAACGGAGTAGCCTTCCATTCCTAAAAGGGCTACTGCTGTCATCCGACTGGCCGCATGATCGTCAACAACTAAAACTTTGGGGACATCATGTTCAAAGGATGAGAGCGCCCACGGTGAGGCTTGTAACGGTGTTGAAACTAATAAATCGCCATTGGCATCAACAGGAGCATAATTACTAGAATCCCCACTATCAGTTTCCTTTATTTTTAAGTCATGATTTGATAATTCCTCCCCATGAGGTTCTGATTTTGTTGTTAAGGCATGATTTTTACCGACTGAATTATATAAGATTGCGGGGTTTGACCCACTAACTTTTTGTTCGGTAGAGCCTGTATAATTGCATTTCCATTGAATCACAAAGGCACTCCATTTTTTTTAGCAACAATGCAGTATTTCAAAAACTAGTTTAGTACTTGAGTGTATTTTTCAAAGCATCTTCACGGGCTTTTAACTCTTAATGCCTAGCTTATTTGCTAAAAATACAATACTAATTGTTTTTTATCTTTTTTTTAAGAATATAGAAAAAATTATTGAAAAACTTCCTTATTCTAAAATTATTGTATGGTCAATTGAAGCTAATCTTCAATCAGGTTTTACACGGATATTTACATTTATAGCAGCATTTGCATAATCTTCAATTTGTGATATTTGTATCAGTTTATAACGGCTTTTTGGTGCGGCAAACGATGTTGAGTAAACCACTTGTAGCAGTGTTGCCGAACTAGTCAAATAATTATAAAACTATATTTGGCATGCTATGACAGTGATGCTCAATTGATTCTTTTGTGATATATATCACATTTTTTTTATTTCTAGAATGCCTATACCGACTTACAAGTATTAATTTTAACTATATAATGTCCTTCGGTAATGAGAGAAGTTGCGGTAATGGGCGATAATATAAGATACAAGCAATTACCGCAACTATTGTAAACTAATTTACGAGGCGGGGCTTCAACTGTTCCTTGAAAATATGGGAAAACCTGGGAATTTGGGCGGAAATACATGCCGGTCTTACCCCATGTTAAAGTGTATCCGCCCAAATTCCTGCCCACACGAGTCGTTGTGATGTCCACACTGACCTACAATT
>JBCBQE010000620.1:0-4496 GCA_039820385.1 Cyanobacteria bacterium J06635_10 | reverse complement strand
GTTATTGTAGGGTGTGTGACACTTAGTAATATTATGAACGAAATAATAAGGCTTGTAGTGTCACGCACCAACTAGATATTGTGAAAACTTTTAAAAGAGCAGTCGCTATAAGCAACTGCTCTTTTCCTAATATTTACTTACATGCATCTTCCATGTAGTGAATAATCAGTTTATGCTTCTTGCCTGCTACGAAAAACTTATCCAAACTTCATTAAACTAGGTTAACATCGGCAAGGTGTTTTCTTCCTGCTTCATCCAAGGGAGTCGGCTCCAACTTGAGCACAAGCGTAAATTCGGGTGTAGCCCACCCTACTGGTGAAAAAATTGTTTTGAAGCTTTTAGTCATTGTTCATCCATTATTTTCAGCAAATTTAACAAATCGTGGACTCCCGTCTGACCTTTTTACAGGCTTGCCAGTTTTGAATCGACTGTGGTTTACAAACCATATCAGTTAAGCCTTGGTTTTCGGCGTTAATTTTAGTATATATGTACGTGACCTATTAAGCAAGAGATGAAAACTTACTTTAATTGCAGAAGTTTAAGTAAGTTTAAAAAAGAATTTCAGGATTTAATCATGCTCTTTTTGCGTTTCAGAGTGGAAGCGCTACTGAATGCCCCAACAGCCAATAAACCTAATATAGAAGCGGGTTCAGGTACAGCAGCAGCCTTTGCGAATGGAGTACGCTTATTCACCATGAAGGAAACTTGGTCGATATGTGCTGAATCGACACTATTTGCTTGATCTCCTTGGAATGCAATGGTGATGTCTTCACCTCCCGTTACAGCTAATTCAAATAGATTTTGAGTCCAAGAATTACCATTCATTTCAATTGCTTCATTAAGGATAATACCTGATAGCGAACCCTCTACTGAAACCATACCTGTTCCATTTCTACGACTCCATGCATCGAAGGAAAATGTCGCGGTTGTGTCAATATTTTCTGCGAGTGTAAAAGTCTGACTAATTGTTTCAATCCCATTAAAGTTTGTTTCCATATGTTTACCAGTTCCCAAACCATCGCTACCCATAGCGGGGGAACCGATTTTTCCTTGATTCCACAATTCAATTTTATTATTACTTCTATGTCTAATATTTTCGTTATTATTAGTTGTCTCCCATCCAGGAACTTCAGATTCAGATACAGGTTTCCAACTACCTCCGAATTGTGTTTCTTCAAATTCACCATTAATAACCATTTCAGTAGGACCAAAAGATGCAGCGTTAGCTTCTCCAGGAATTGCAGCTAAACCTAAAACTACAGCAACAGCAGCAAAAGTTAACTTATTAAAAAATTTCATTTTCTTATACCCTTCTCTATTAATTGATTGCTCTAGATTTGTTGCAGAAACAGTTAACTTATTAAAAAATTTCATTTTCTTATATTCTTATACCCTTCTCTATTAATTGATTGCTCTAGATTTGTTGCAGAAACAGTTAACTTATTATAAAATTTCATTTTCTTATATTCTTATACCCTTCTCTATTGATTGATCGCTCTAGACTTGTTTGTCTATATCTCAGTGATAATTCACTATTAAGCAGAAGCACAAAGGGTAAATTGATACTTTTACCTCATCTTAAACAAAGTCTATTTTTAGAGCATTTTAAGGATTAAGAGAAGTTGTAAGTCTAAAAAATAGTATAAAAAATAACTAAAAAGGTTATTTTTATCGTAGTAAGACTTGTTTCGGATATTAAGTATATAAAAACTATTTACAGCACAACCGTATTATGGAGAACTGCTAATGATTGTGTCTCTTTTTTTAGTTAAATATTGAACAATTTATTTTAATTTACTTCAATATGGTTTCAGTAATAATTTAAAATAGTAATTATACTGAATTTTTTTTGAAATTCCTTCTCCAATATTAAGGGGTAGTGTAAAGGATTTGCAGCCCTATAGTAACTCTACGAGTAATTTTTGTGAAATCTTAATACAAGTCATCATATCACCCGTTTAAATACTTGATGCACTAGTTAAAAAGTAACCAAAGAAGCGTAAAAAAGCGCAAATATAGTATCAACAAAAACTTAATTGTCAGTAATAAAAATCCTGCTGATTGAAGCTTTAATAAGCTATCTATTTAACCCTTGTATTTACAATGAAATGTGGGTTATCACTGATATATAGAACAACAGCAGACGGAGGTTATAAAGCAAATAGAACCATACTAATTGCAACCCCTATAATAAAAGTAAATTTTCATCAAATGGAGTCACAAGCATAAATTAAATTAATCTCTTTTTTCAACATCAACCAACCTTTTCTTAAAACTGCATTTTTTCAATTCGGCAGAAGTTTACAGAAGCTCCTGTCGATTTTTTTTGCCATAAAAATGCAAATAGGGTGAGCAAACAATAGTAATACTCACCCCACTAATTTTTGTTCACTGATAACTGTTAACTGATAACTGACTACAATAGCCCCACCGCATGCAATAAACCATGTCCAGTAAGAATTTCAATCATCAAAGCAATAAAACCAAGCATGGCTACCCTTCCATTCCAAATTTCTGCTGAAGTGGTGATACCCCACTCCCAACGTTCTGGAGGATAGATTTTGACTTTTTTCTTCATCTGGTTAACTTGTGCGAGTGAAATACTTGGAGATTTCAATGCATCAAGAGTCAAATCTGCTAAAGCTTTAATAAATACCGGATCTACATTCAGTGCTGGTACTCTACGGAAGTTCTCAATTCCCGCTTCTTCTGCTATTTCTCGATATTCTATATCGATTTCTTCTAATGTCTCAATATGCTCGGAAACAAAACTGATAGGTACAACTACTAAATTTTTTACACCTTTGCGTGCTAAATCTTCAATAGCGTCTTCAGTATATGGTTGCAGCCACTCCACAGGACCCACACGACTCTGATAAGCTAAGGTATGAGGATTAGATCGATTGAGAGTTTGCATAATCAAATGCGTACATTCCTCAATTTCTTGCTGATAAGGATCGCCAGCTTCTTCTATATAGCTTTTGGGTACTCCATGGGCGCTAAAGAAGATATGAGCAACTTCGGGCTTGGGTAACTGATCCAATTCCTGCGCTATCAATTGGGCCATTGCTTGTAGATAACCTGGTTCCTTGTACCAAGAAGCAATGACAGAATATTCGATTTGCTGAAACTTAGGATTTTCTTGCCAAAGTTTTTCCAAAAGTCGATAGCTAGAACCGCTCGTACTAATAGAAAACTGGGGATAAAGGGGTAAAATTACCAACTTTTCAATACCTTCAGCAATGATATCGGCGATCGCCTCTTCGGTAAAAGGATGCCAATAACGCATTCCAATATAAATATTTGCAACTTCGCCTAATTGCGCCAATTGCGCTTTTAAAGCTTCTCCCTGAGCCTCAGTGATTTGTCGCAACGGAGATCCGCCACCTATTTTACGGTAGTTTTCTTGAGAGGTTTTACTTCGTCGCGTAGCGATAAACCAAGCTAAAGGTTTTTGCAGCCAACTAAAAGGTAGACGAATTATTTCTGGATCGGAAAACAAATTGTAAAGGAACGGCTGTACGTCCTCAAGTTTATCTGGTCCACCAAGATTAAGTAATAAAACGCCTACACGACCCATAGCAGTATTAGTCCCCAATTTGTTTCAGCTTTTTTACTAATGTTAACAATATATCTTTATTAAATACATAAGTTAATACCAGGGAAATATATTATGGCCACAATTCTTCGATACTTAAGCTAGCGTTATTCATGGTTCTAAGATATATTTGGCGGTTTTAAGCGTTGGTGGTGACTCGCGATAACATACAATGAGCGAATCTTGACTTAACAATTTGCTCGTGCTGCTTTACATGAAATGAAACCCCAGCAGTTGAAAAAGATTCTCAAAAAAAGTATACCGCGTATTGCAAACCGAATATTTACATTTTTCTCTCAAGAAACACATTCAGCGATTTTTGAGGAACTTTGCCACGGCGCGAGCCATGGCTTTTTCGATTACCGCTTACTTCTCGTTTTCTACTGCCAACTCCTAATTAATTCTTCCTTCGGCTAAAATCAAAATATTCAACTACTAGATTAAATATCGGCTGTGGACACTGCAACTTGCCCTCGCTGCAAACAAACCGTAGACTCACAGGCACTCACCTGTCCTTTTTGTCGTACCCAACTAAAAGCTTACGGACATCCTGGTATTCCTTTACATCGTGCTGCGGGGGATGAATCTCTTTGCGACACCTGCACTTACCATGCCGACGATACTTGCAATTATCCGCAACGTCCCCATGCTACTGAATGTACTCTTTACCAAAATTTGTCAGAACGCAATTTAGAATTACAGCAGCAAAATCAAAAACCCAGCATGAGTGTTAGTGTTAATAACTGGGTAAGACGCAATCAAAGTCTACTGCTAATACTCGGTTTGTTATTCATCTGTTTTTTATTAGTTTTATCACGGTCTTAAACGAAGGAAGAAGGAAGAGCCGAAGTGCCGAAGTTGTTTGGAATATCTATGGGGATTTAAACCCCAACCCAAT
>JBCBQE010000619.1:0-4496 GCA_039820385.1 Cyanobacteria bacterium J06635_10 | reverse complement strand
GGAAAATCTTGTAAAATAATGATTTGACGCTCGTGTTTATGTGCTTTGAGCGTTTGTAATAACTGTTCCGATTTCTGGGCAACGACGGAACTAGTACGAACCTTTGGTGGACGATCGCTATTATCAGTGCCTACCGTACTAACATATTTTTTAGGCAAAAGCGATATTTCTAAAGAATCTTGATTATTTTCAACAGTTGATGCGGTTGTATCTGATGTCAATTGCAAATTATCGATCTGCTTATCGTTCGAGTTTAATTCCATGGAGAACGTTTTTTGTAGCGTGAATGGTTCGGTTTCAAAAGCTTTGAAAATATTTACTATTTTCACCTACCACAGACTACAATCTTCCCACTCAATGTCACAAAGCGCCAATACCTAAGATATGATAGATAGCCTTTAGAGTTTTTTATTGGGTTTTACCCCCCGTGCCATACTCATCAGCCACAGATGATTCACTTTCGAGAAATTGATAGTGTGTCTGACTAGCTATGTTCCCACTTATGTTATTTAGTTACTCTTAATTGATAAAACCAGTAGCTACTGAAAAAAATTTTAACCCCAGTTTACTGCCACGCTTTGTGCATTTTAATCCCAACCACATAGTACGCAATCAACCAGCACGCTGTGGTACCTTCACCCCCCCGGGTGCTGTTCAAAGATTTTTCGAAAATTTAGATGCACCCTACTTGCCGTTTCGTAAACATGATGTAAAATATTAAAGTTCTTGTCGCCCTTGGGGTGGCATGTGGTCAACACGGCGATCGCTCCGCTTTAGTAGAATAGTCCTACAACTATCCTCAAAAGCTAATTTTAGCTTACCAACTCTTTGGCAGCGAAATTTAAACGGCAATTGTCAAACTGTCGCTCTTATTGTCGATTACCACCACTAGCCCCAGCCCATGCAAACTATCTTAATTGCTTAGCTCAAAAGCCATTTTTGTTATGTTTGTGACAACAATTTTGATGTCAAAGTCCTATAACATACTTTTGCCACTCTTGATGCAAACCACTTTTAAGATGCTTGCTCACCTCAAAATAGAGGCTACTATAAGGTCGCCGTGGAGTATGGTGCAATGGCATATGAGCCTCTTGCGGCGTACGATTACCCTTCTTGACGTTACAGCGAACGCAAGCTGTAACAATGTTTTCCCAGGTATCGCCTCCACGACGCGATCGCGGTATTACATGATCTAATGTTAAGTCATCGCCCTTATAACCGCAGTATTGACAAGTATGACTATCACGATGCAAGATATTTCGACGGGTTAAAGGAATTTCTTTATAAGGAACGCGCACGTAATAGCGCAACCTAATAACAGTGGGCAGAGGGAAGTTTGAGTAAATGAATTTACTGTTGTGTTCTACCCGCTCCGCTTTTCCCTTAATCACTAAAATAGCAGCGCGACGCCAGCTCGTTATATTGAGCGGTTCGTAAGAAGCGTTTAAGACTAAAACCTTTCCCATTGATAGTCGCTCAAGGTATTAGTTTTACATATATTAACACAAGTTGTTCCCAATTTGGGAATTAGTTTAACTTAAACATATGGGTTTAATTCCCCACCGCTCAAAGGTGAAAGAATTGGGTTGGGGTTTAAATCCCCATAGATATTCCAAACAACTTCGGCACTTCGGCTCTTCCGCTCAAACCTTCGTTTAATTTATACTTATGAGCGCCATAAAATAAGTGACTAAAAATCCAGGTATTACTTAGACCATCGGCAAATAGATCGCGCTTTTGCCATATATTGAACATATGACTTTTGAATTCCAGACTTTTGAGGGGTACCCATGAGATTTTTTTAGGAGAAAAAAAATCTCATGGGAGCCCTTGACGAACGATTGGAGAGAGTGAATTTCGCACTCTGTTAACAGGTGAAAAGTTTTCCCATAATATTTTGTGCTCTTAAATAATGTGTCTTGCTTGACCAATATTGAAATTAGATTTTGAAATTGTTGCTTTTGTGTGAAATAACGCAAGCACCTATTAATTGTGCGGCGTTGAATTAGCGGCAACCTAAAAACCGTATACCGGCAAAATATATTAAGAATTAATAATTACAGATCTTGTATTCTCTCTATAAGTAACGGTAAACTTTCAGACTAATCTGAGCAGCTTCTAGTAGGAAGAGTAATAAAACAATAACCGACTTTTCTTGTATGAAAGTGGTGTGAATTAGAGAGAGTAAATAAATGTTAAGTCACGAACAAAATAAAAGTGTCAGTTCGACTGTTCCTTGCGATACTTATGCTTGGTTTTCGCAACGTGCTTGGGTTGAAATAGATTTAGCGGCATTATCCCATAACGTGCTTCAAATAAGGAAATTGCTGTCACCACATACCCAGTTAATGGCTGTTGTAAAAGCAGATGCTTATGGACATGGGGCAGTAAGTGTGGCTCAAACAGCGTTAAAATCGGGAGCTAGTTGGCTTGGTGTTGCCACAATTCCCGAAGGAATTCAGCTGCGAGAAGCTGGCATTAAAGCACCAATTTTGGTTTTAGGTGCTACCTATACCCAAGAACAAATTCGGGCAATAGCTCATTGGCAACTAGAGCCTACTGTTGGCAGCACCAAGCAAGCTTTAGCATTTTCCGATATTCTCGAAGAGATCAATTTTCATTCCCCCTTACAAGTACATCTCAAATTAGATACCGGAATGTCTCGTTTAGGTACTAATTGGCAAGATTGTGCTGAATTTGTGCAATTTGTTGCAAGGTTGCCTCATCTTAATATTAAAAGCGTTTATTCTCATTTAGCAACCGCCGATAGCCCCGATGATACGGTGATGAAACTACAGCAGCAACGTTATGAAAGTGCTGCAGCCATTCTCAAAGATATTGGAATAGAAATACCCTGCTTGCATTTAGCAAATTCTGCTGGCACTTTAAGCGATAAGTCTTTGCATTACGATATGGTGCGTGTAGGTTTAGCGATTTATGGATTTTATCCATCAGCTCATCTGCAACATACAGTTGACTTAAAGCCAGTTTTACAAGTAAAAGCACGAGTTGCCCAAGTGAAGACAATTGAAAGGGGCAGCGGTGTTAGTTACGGGCATACATTTATTGCGGAGGCACAAATGCAGTTAGCAGTTGTAGGAATTGGTTACGCTGATGGAATACCGCGCAATCTTTCTAATCAAATCCAAGTTTTGGTACGAGGAGTAAAAGTGCCTCAGATTGGAGCAATTACCATGGATCAGATGATGTTAGATGTCAGCGCCATACCTGATTTAGAAGAAGGGGAAATCGTTACTATTCTTGGGCGCTCCGGTGAAGAACAAATTACTGCTCAAGATTGGGCAAATCAATTAAATACTATTTCTTGGGAAATTCTGTGTTCTTTCAAACATCGTTTACCTCGCCTTAATGTGATATGAGACGCTACCGATAATGCAGGGGGCAGGGCACCCGTGTCAGGCTATCTCCCTCCGGGAGATGCTGCGCTAACATTTATGCGAGATGCCGATCCCTGCCCCATTTTTTACGGAAATTTCAGGTAAATTCAAGGTAAAAACTCCCTCCTTTTAGCTCAAAGGCAATAAAACATTCAATTGCGGAGAACTGAAAATAATATTTCTTCTCAAACATGCTTTTTTGTGATATATTATGTAACTAATGCGGATGTGGCGGAATTGGCAGACGCGCTAGATTTAGGTTCTAGTGCCTCCGGGCGTGAAGGTTCAAGTCCTTTCATCCGCATTTTTTATTTTAATTCGTTAAATAAGATAGAGCCGAGGCTGAAGTAGCAATTCTGAAGATAATGTAATGCTGCTAAAATTTTGCCGATATAAGCGATTCATTATCTGTAGTTTTGATAGATAAGATTCAAGCCTGTAGATAATCGTTGCCTCGCTCGTGCTAAGCACTTACAAGTAATAAAATATGCGATATCGCTCTAACCATGGGCGAAGGGTTCCCATAAGAATTTTTTGATTATAAAAAAAATCTTATGGGTGCCCGTGAGCGGCTTATCGCCAGAGAATCCTCTATTTCTGCTACACAAAACTTTACTAAACTTATGTAAATCTAATCATTCAACTAAAGAATACTGTCTTAGGGTTTGCTTCTTGCTTCAACCAAGGGAGTCGGCTCCAACAGTCCCCAAGCGTAAATTCGGGTGTAGCCCACCCTAATCTTGAACAATTCTCTCTGAGATTAAGCCGATGTGTTCGGCATTTATTTAAGTATATATACAAAGCCTGTTAAGCAAGGAATGAAAATTTACTTAATTTATAGAAGTTTAAGTAAGTTTAAAAAATAATTTCACGATTTAATCATGCTCCAACATACATGTGAGTGAAACAGTTGGGTATTTTATTTTTTGGATCTCCTTTATATTGCTTCTCTACTTATCTGAGTGCTTTATACACATTTATACACAAACCTATAAATCCGTGTTTGCAATATAGCAGTAAGCTGTTACGCATTTAATTTGTATAACGCTAGCGAGCAAGATGCAAGGTTTTAGCTTTATATAATTTAGCTGCACATCA
>JBCBQE010000618.1:0-4497 GCA_039820385.1 Cyanobacteria bacterium J06635_10 | reverse complement strand
AGATTTTCACTTAATTAGCTTTCTATTAATTTTTATGACAATTTAGCTCGTAAATGGCGTGTTTAGGTGTAGATTTATTGCATATTTTCAGTATCTCAAGTAATTCATATAACTCTGAAAAGAATAAATCAGTATTTTAACTGATAAAATTCCTATATTATATAAATCGTATTTATCTGAATGACAGCAAAAAGTAATTGATTCATGGTGCTGCAAAATTAAAGTTATTTCTTTTACTAAATAAACGCAAAATCAGTATTTTTATTCAGAAAAAAACGGTGTTATATAAATCGAGATAGTCAAAATTGCAGCACTACTTACGGAACATTGTTCTAAGAACTACATCTATATAATTATGCAGAAGATGAAATCAAACTTTGAGTTGAAAGAATAAACTTGTGGCGATTTAATATGGCGATCGCTTGCACTGCTACTGCTACTGTTTACCGCTGTTCAGGATAATCCATGCCCTTTAGGCTTATCGCCGAACTTAGAATTCATCGGTATATTATCTAGTAGATTACTGAAGCTGAAGAGGATATAGTGTATTAATAAGGACTATCTATTTATCAGTAAATGAAATCTAGTTTAATTTTTAAAGGAATATTATTAACAACATTAATCGTTGTAATTGGAACTTGCTTGAAAATATTCAACGATAATCGAATAAAACAGGGGCAACGTGCTGATTTTTGTCGTAAAAAGACACAATTAACTCAAAAAAAAGTTAATAAATACGATAATAACGGATTAAGGGAGCGTGAAGGAGCCGATGTAAAAGTGAATGGGGGAACAATGTATAGACAAGTTTCCTTTAAAACTAAACCTATAGTCTCAGTAGTTATATTTCCGGAAGCGCTAGACCCTAAGATTTGGTCAAAAGTTCCCCAGTCATCGATTAAATATATTGGTAAAGGGGGAGATGGTAATAGTTTAGGAGAATGGTTTAGTCCGGATTATTTTTATTTACTTGAAGTTCCTGAAGGGGCTAAGGGGTTGGCTTTTGGTAGACTGTGTTATAAAAATGGCGATGCAACGGTTTATTCGATTAGAAAATGGAAGCAGCTAGAGAATAATAAAATATCTATCAACAATAAAATTACTCTCGAACATTCCACTCCCTTACCTAAAATAAATCCCGGTCATATCTTGGTAAATGCGGGAAGTAATCAAAAAGATAGTTTGGGAGATGTGAGTGAGGTTTATTTTACTAAGGAAAGAGTAAGGATTCCAAAGAAGTAGATACTCATACCGTTTCTACTGTTTGCTTATGCATTCCTATCGTTACCAGTAGGATTCACTTCTATTTTAAATGCAACCGCACCACTTTTTGGTACTGTAGTTTCTTTTATCTGGTTGAAGGAAAGATTGACTACAAGTCGTATAATTGGCTTTGCGCTTGGATTTTCTGGTGTTGTAGTCTTATTTGCTTGGAAAACTATTTCAGTAACTGTGTCTTTTGCTTTAGCTGTAACTGCTGGACTTTTCGCTGCTTTATTATACGCGATCGCAGCACTCTACACTAAGAAACATTTATCTGATGTATCACCATTTGTAATTTCAGCAGCATCGCAATTAAGTGCAGCATTAGCGATTCTTCCCTTTATTCCATTTACAATACCCCCAGTTCCCACAATAGAAATTATTTTAGCTGTCATCGCTTTGGGTTTATAATATAGCGGCTTTAGCTTACATACTGTATTTTCGCGTCACAAAAGCCTTAACTGTCACCTATTTAATACCAATCTTCGCTATGTTTTGGGGTATGCTTTTTCTCCAGGAAACTATCACCTCGTCAATGATTTTAGGATATTTTTTGATTTTATCCGGAGTTGCGATCGCCAATAAATAATTGATTTACCTGGTGCGCCATGGGAAATCAAAAATAGCAGGTTGAAAAAAATAAATTTGAGTGGCATAGAGTTAATCCTTAAAAAATCTCAGCGAAACTCCGCGCTACCTCAGCGACACTCTGCGTTTAATCTTAAACTAACCTTATCCCCTCTTCCCTTACAACCTTACCAATAATCCTAGCTTCGGAATAACCCAACTCCTTCAAGCTCTTCACACAATCATCAGCTTTATCATGAGAAACCGTAGCTAATAAACCTCCCGAAGTTTGTGGATCGAATAATAAAGGATAATTACTATGGGATAAAAATTCTTGTGAATTAATAATATAACTCGAAGCTTTTAAATTTTCCGGATAAAGCGAACTTAAAATTCCCTTTTCTGAAGTTTCCCTCGCACCATCCAAAATTGGAATATCATTAAGCCGTAACTCAACTCCAACCGATAAAGCCTTCACCATTTCCAATAAATGCCCCAGCAAACCAAAACCCGTAATATCAGTACAAGCAGTTGCACCATACTGCAAAAAACATTCAGCAGCAGCTTGATTTGATAACAACATTGATTTTAGAGCTCGATCGATCCAATAAGATTTTACTTGACGGCGCATTTCCGCTGCAAATAAAGTTCCCGTACCTAAAGATTTCGTTAAAATCAACACCTCATCAACATTCATTCCACCTTTATGTAAAAGATGTTCCTCCTCAGCTAAACCATTACAAGATAAACCAAACGCCAATTGACTCCCCTCAATAGTATGGCCGCCAATTAAAGATACTCGTGCTTGATTTAACGCTTTTACCGCACCAGATAATAATTGAAAAAGAGTTTCCTCAACTGCGGAAGAATTACCGTAAGGAATAGTAGCCAAAGCCAAAGCACTAGTCGGAATCGCACCCATAGCAAAAATATCGCTTAAACAATGATTAACGGCGATTTGTCCAAAAATGTATGGATCGTTAATTAAACTGGTAAAATAATCAATACTTTGTACCATCACCTTTCCCGTAGGTACCTTCACCACAGCAGCATCATCCGCGTATCTTAAGCCAATAACGATATCTTCTCTTTCCTCAAAAGACTGTTCCTTTTCGATCCGCCCTAAAACCCGTTGTAAAATATTACCACCAACCTTAGAACCACATCCAGTACAACGTATCGAGTTAGAAGTTGTAGAATTTTGGATTGTCTCTTGATTATGACCTACCCAATTTTCCATGCCCATTTCTGGTAAATCGCGAAACCTTTCCATAAATTTACGGTCAATGCGATCCTTCCAATGCCACAATAGTTTGTTGGGTGGTAACACCAACCATCCGCGAATAGCGATCGCCATGGAATCTCCAGTACCGATTAAACTTAAATAATCCTTCTGTGGCTTATAAGATTTAAGAGTTTTGCCGCAACTGCTGCGGCATAAATTGTCAAATAAAGGTTTTCCCTGACGTACAGCAAATACCCCCGCTTTTGCACGAGGATGATTTTTCATTGTCGCAATATCTCCAGCAGCAAACACCTGTGGATGGGATAAAGATTGTAAATTATCGTTGACTAAAATAAACCCTCGTTCATCCGTTGCAATTCCAGTTGCTTTCAACCATTGAGGTGCGGATGCTTGCGTTACCCAAAATATATAATCGCATTCTATCTTTAATCCAGATTCGCTTATAACATAAAATCTTTCTATATCTTCATGTGGTGCAACTTTGCATACTGTCTCACCCAAATGCAACTTTATATCGCGTTGAATTATAATCTTCTGCAACAAATTCCCTACCAAAGGATTATGATGGGGCATTAGCTGATTATCCCGTCCAAATAAATGAACTTCTAAATTAGAATTATATTGCTGCAAATTCCCCTGCATTGATAGTGCCAACTCGACACCCCCAGCACCACCACCAACTATTCCGATATTTAGAGCTTTTCGAGGATTCTCCTTAATTGTTTCAATTAACCCATACCAACTTTGCAACAATTTCGCTACAGGTTTGGCGGGAATTGCATATTCTGTAGCCCCCGGTACAGAAATTGTTGTAGGAGTAGAGCCTATATCAATCGATAATAAATCAAAACTGACAAAGGAGCGGTTTGCACAAATAACTTGATTATTCTCCAAATCAATATTAGTTACAGAATCTATATATAATTGTGCTCCGGCAAAATTCGCTAATTTCCGTAAATCAATATGACAGTCATCGCGAGTATAAAATCCAGCAATATGACCGGGTAACATTCCGGAATAAGGAGTATCGCTAGAATCCGTAATTAAAGTTACTCTTACACCAGGTAAAGGATTCATCCCAAGCATTTTCAGTACAATTACATGAGAATGTCCGCCACCAATCAACACCAAGTCTTTTACAAAAGATTGTATTTTTTGTTCCATATGACTACCTTTGATTTATTTAATCTCCCCATCTCCCCTCATTCTCTATTTTTCTGACAAAAGATTTTATGCGATCGAAATTAAAGGAAATTGAAATATTATGTATTGGGAGGAATAATTGTTGCTGGGAAATAATAGATACATAAAATAACTCAAATATTTATTGTAGTAAAGATCGAAATAACTAGGTAGTAATTATGTATTTTCTCAAACATCAGCAAAATATAATCAAGTGTTACAAGTGAGATTATATTTTG
>JBCBQE010000617.1:0-4497 GCA_039820385.1 Cyanobacteria bacterium J06635_10 | reverse complement strand
GGTATCTGGATAACATATTTATGCTTTTTTTATACTTCTATCTGATATCGACCAAATTTAAATATGCTGTATCTAGAAGCATTGTAAAGTAGTGATGTTTGCTACATTTTTACTTTTATATGATTAACTTAAACATATGGGTTTAATTCCCCACCGCTCAAAAGTGAAAGAATTGGGTTGAGGTTTAAATCCCCATCCCAATTCCAAACAACTTCGGCTCTTCCTTCTTCCTTCGTTTAATTGATGCGCTCATTTGTGCAAAATTTGCACGTAGGATAAATTAAGAATCAATTGATACTAGAATCACTGAACAAAATGATTTGTATAATACCCAGTAACTCGATGATACTCATTGCATAAGCTTTGCTTCCGCTTCTTGCCTTCTAACTAACCTCATCGCAATCAGGTAAAAGTTTTTCTACATTACGTAAAGTAGGGAAAAAATAACCACCCATACCTACCATTAACATCCAAATAGAAGCAATAGCGTATATTAGGGTAATTCCAGCCCCGCTACCAGTACCAAATATCGAACCAAAAATGGGGGCTAGAGCTCCTTGGGATTGCATGGCTGGTTCAAACACTTTATCAGCTAAAGGACCTGCTATTAATGGGGCTAAAAGGGAGATTACTATGCCTATAGATTGATCTGCTGCTAAAACTCTTCCTTGTAAATTTGAGGGTACTTTTGCATACCAAATCGCGTTACTTGAACTGTAAAACAACGGGGTATGCATGGTAGAACAGAACATGGAGAACATCCAAACTGAAGGGATTTGTGTAAAGCATAATAAGGTTCTGAAGAAACCAGCACCGATAAAACCTACGAGCATTCCATCAACTTTACGTTTAAAACCACCCCAAGCACTTAGCAATAATGCTCCTGTAATTCCTCCTAAACCAGCTGCAGTTGTCACGCTTCCTAAGATTTGGGAATCACCACCCGTTCGAGCCAAAATCAAAGGATTGTATAATACTTTACCGATATCGTTGGGGAGAGCAAACAGGGTAAAAGCAATTACCATTGCTAGTAAAGGAGGTTTAGCAAAAATATAGCGAAAACCGAAAGTTAGATTTTGCCAAATATTTTTTTGAGTAGTATTTTCATTTTGTGATTCTGAGGGTGTTGGTTGAGGAATATGGGAAATGATTAAAGTTATTAAGCCAGCAGCGAAAGTTGTAATATCTATAGCGATTATTCCACCCAAACCAATGATTGGGTATAGACTACCAGCCAAAATCGGAGAAAGAATTGCTGAAGCATAGTTAACAGCAGCACTCATACTCCCAGCACGAGTGAATTGTTCTTTGGGAACTATCAAGGGAATTGAGGCAGAATAAGCTAAAGTTTGGATTTGTCCAAAACCACCATAAATTGCAACTACACAATAAAGATGCCAAAGCTCTAACCTCGAGGTGAAATGTAGCAAAAAGATGGTGAGAGTACATAAAAAAGCAACAATATCGCCCAGAAGCATCAATTGTTTGCGGTTAAATTTATCTACAATGATTCCCGAAAATGGAGTTATTAGCAGACGCGGTAGTTGAACAAAAAAACCAACCAAGGTTAAAGCAGTAGCCGAACCTGTTACTTGCCAAACCCAGATTGTTAGTGCAAATACGGTCATATAGCTGCCGATAGTGGATACTATTTGACCGAGCCAGATGGTGATGAAGGTACGCATTTCGATGAGATGGGGAGACAAGGGGACAAGGGAGAGGGGGACAATTCCCGTACTCATAACTCCTGTAAAGACGTAGCAGTGCTACGTCTCTACAATTTTCAATCTAAAATTCTAGAGATATTTTTCCAAAAACTGTAAAGGGAGCGCCGGGAATTACTCGTAAATCGTTACGCGCTCCTTGAAAATAATTTACGTCAAATAAGTTTTGGAAGTTGACGGAAGCAGCAATACGATCGCGTTTGTAAAATAAGGAGGCATCTGTTCGCAGGTAGCCCGGAAGACTAAAGCTATTGTTAAAGTCTCCTTGGCGTTTTCCTACGTAATATAGACCTAAACCTAATCCTAATCCTTCTAAATTCCCGGATTGAATTTGATATGTAGTCCACAAACTTGCGCCGTGTTTGGGAACGTTACGCAGGGAATTTCCTTCGGGGAAAGTATCATCTTCAGAAATAATGGCATCTATATAAGCATAACTACTTAAGATGTTCCATCCTGGCAGAATTTCACCAACTACACTGACTTCAACCCCTTGACTGCGTTGTTTCCCGGTTTGCTGGGAACCTAAAGAACTATCTGCTCCTTCTTCTCTTACGTTTGTCCGCTCTAAATGGAAGAGCGAAAGTGTTGTTGAAACTTTATTATCCAGTAAATCGGCTTTGACACCTACTTCATATTGAGTCCCTGTTTCTGGTACAAATGGGTCACCGGTAATCAGTGTATTGGTAGTTGAATCGAAGCTTGTTTCTCGTCCGATTACGGGTTTAAATGAGCGGGTATAGCTACCATAAAGAGAAATATTTTCTGCTGGCTTATAAACAATACCCGCACGAGGGCTGAAAGCTTCATCTGTACGCTCGAAACTTTGTCTTAAGTCTTGTCGATCTTCATAAGTTTGGTCGGCTACATCAAATCTTCCACCTAATACTAAAATCCATTGCTTTGAGAAGGTAATTTGGTCTTGAAGATAAAAACCGATAGAATTCGTTTTACTTTCGGCATCTGCGAATGGTAACCCAAAGGAGGAATCGAAACTTTCGGGGGAGTACTGAGGATTAAATATATCAATAGAGTCAATGAAATAAAGATTGAGTTTGTCATCAAATGTATCGCGCGATAGTTCTACACCAAAGAGTAATTCGTGTTTAACATCCCCTGTATTAAATTTCCCATTGAGATTGGTGTTGAGATTGAAGCTAGTTAACTTATTTGGATTTTCTAGGAGAACCCGATCAAAGGTACGATTATTTCTCAGAGCAGTACCCACAGCAAATGTACTTACCGGAATATCAGCTGTCGAAATCAGTAACTCGTTGGCGATCGCTAAATTATCGTTAAATTCATGTTTGAATCGATAACCCCATCGAGTGACTCTACTTTCGCTTTCAGAAACTGATGGTTCTCCTAAGTTGACACTGGGGTCAATTTTTCCTTCTGGGTTATCTACTACAGTCCCTATTGCTGGTAGTTCTGACGCACTTCCAGTAGAATTAGAATCAAGATATTCTACTTCTGCGATTAACTGCGTTTTTTCGGTATTAATTAGTTTGAAAACAGGAGAAACAAAGAATGTACGTCTCTCTTCAAAGTCTCTAAAACTTTCCGACCATTGATAAGAACTTGTTAAACGATATGTTGGTGAATCAAGTTTATTGCTCAAAGGTCCGGTAATATCAATTGATGGACGATGCAAATCAAAATCACCGACTTGATAATCTATTTTATAAGCAGGTTCATTTAATGGAACTTTTGTAATAATATTTACAGTTCCGCCCAAGTCACCTTGACCAAATAAAACTGAAGCTGGTCCTTTGAGGATTTCAAATCGCTCTACATTTGTGGTTTCTGCAATTGTTCCTAAAGTGGTATCTCGCAGTCCATTTCTCAGGGTATTTTTACTTTCAAATCCCCGAATTACAGGTGTGATAGCTAGGGAATCAGAAGAAACCCTCCCAGTTGTGACTCCTGCACTGTTGCGTAATGCTTCTCCTAAGTTTGTGGTTCCCTGTTCTTCAAGTACTTGTTCGGGAATAGCTTGAATTGTTTGCGGTACGTTGATTACTGGAGTATCGGTTCTTGTACCTACAGAAGATTCCCGAATCCGATATCTTTGAGGTACATTACCCTCAACTACAAGTTCAATTACATCATCTTCCCCTGATTGTTGGGTTGTTTGGGAACTATTTTCTTGAGGTGTTGTTTGAGTATTGGTAGTTCCAAATGGTGAAATTCCCAGAATAAATTCTTGTCCTTGGGTTCTTGGGGTTTTTGCTGTTGGTGCTGCATCCTCTCCTGTAACTTCAATACGGATAGTGTTACCAACAACATTAGTTACCCGAATTTGCGTGATTCCTTGAATCGGATTATCGAATAGAAATTCACCACTTTTAGAAAATTCCAATACTGCATTCGGGATATCGGTAACAACTGTATTCCCTGCTGTAGTAGTTTTTGTAGGCTTAAGTAGTCTTGGATTTGGGGTTTTGAGAACTACTTCTAAACCTGCTTCAGTCTGATAAAGTTCTACTGCACTCACTTGAATCAAATTACTGTTAGAAGAAGTCGATTGAGCAATTTTAGAAGAACTAATAACTGAACTATTGCGCTCATCTGTCAATACTTTTTCTGTACCCTTAGCCCATACAGGAGCAACAGTTAGTATACTAACCGTGCTTATAAGCCATAGGTTGATAAGAAATAACTGTTGCTTCATGGAAATATCCTCAAAAAATGAAATTTTCTGTGCAAAGTTTGTGCTTTATTTTACAAATTAGATAATGCAATCTTCGGTTATAAAATTACACTCATAAAT
>JBCBQE010000616.1:0-4503 GCA_039820385.1 Cyanobacteria bacterium J06635_10 | reverse complement strand
CCCATTTTTTAAGGTTCCCGGAACGTGACTGGTTGAGAGAGGTTTTCCCATATTTTCATAGTTTTCCGGAACGCGGGGAGCGAAGTGTAAATATATATATAGATTCACGATGGTGAACTACCACACACCTATCCTTTCAGGTAATGGTGTCAGCTTCCAACTTCACAGGGGATTGCCGCACTTTGGACTTACGTCCTCGGATTGGTCTTATATCCCCTCCATTGGCAGAGTCCCCCGTCCCAGAGGACTGTAGTATTCTGATACCTTCTGCTCTAATATTTATCGAAGCGTTACCATCTCTATCATGCTGAGTACCACAGTTAGGACATTTCCAAGTCCTCACTTCTATTGGTAACTTAGATATCTGATAGTGACAGTTAGAACAGAGTTTAGATGATGGGAACCAACGGTTTATTTCAACCAACAATTTACCAACACCCTCAAGTTTGTATTTGAGAAAATTGACAAAAGTCCCCCATCCGGTATCAGATATAGATGCAGCTAGTTTGTGGTTACGAACCATACCCTTGACGTTTAGGTTTTCGACTACTACAACCTGATTGTTATCAACAATCTTCCTTGATAGTTTGTGTAGAAAGTCTTGGCGGGCATTGCTTACTCGTTCGTATACCGAAGCCATAAGTCTTGCAGCTTTCTTCCTAGAATTACTGCCTTTTACTTTTCTAGCTAGTTTCTTTTGCTTTCTGGCTAAATTAAACTCATGTTTTGCTAAATGTTTTGCATTTTGATATTTAGATGTTTTTTCTCCATCGTTAGTAATTGCAAAATCCTTAATTCCTAAGTCAATACCAATTACTTTCCCATCAGTAGAAGGAGGAGGATTATCGCCTTCATACTCCATCAAAACAGAAGCATAGTATTTACCAGATGCTGTTTTACTGACTGTAACTGTTTTGATAACTCCATCTAGTGGACGATGGATTTTGGCTTTCACAGTACCAAACTTACCGGGAAATTTTAAGCACTCATCAACTTGTTTTACCTTCTGCGGGTACTGGATTGATTGGCGATGATGCTTTGATTTGAATCGAGGATACTTAGCTCTACCTTCAAAAAAGTTTTGATAAGCACGGGATAAATTTAGACTCACAGATTGCAACACCTGAGAGTAGCAATCTTTTAGCCAAGATGTTTCTTCAGCTTTCTTAAGTTTAGGCAACAAGGAGTTTAACCCAGACTCAGATAAACCATAACCTGTCTCCTTGTAGGTTTCTATACATTTATTCAGACCATAGTTCCACCACCAGCGACTACAACCGAAATGTTGAGCAAGTATTTCTTTTTGTTGCTCTGTTGGGTACAAGCGAATTTTTACGGCGCATCGAGGCACTGACTTATCACCTCCTTGTCGATTGTTTACTATAATATACTATTCATAGTAACACTATCTTGTAGATTTGTGTAAATATTCGCTGTACTTTTCTCTTAAATCATAGATTTTTGTTCAAAGTACGCAAATATTTACACCGCGCATTCATCCTTAAACCTCCTTTGCAGGTAGGTGTAAGGATGAATGCGGTTCTAGTTAAAAAACCCGGCTTCTTCAAGAAGCCGGGTTTAGATTAAAATTGCTCAAATTACGGTAATCTCAATGTTTTCAAGTAATTAAAATGACATTGAGAGTCATGAATAAATAGATTACAGATTGCGAATTACCTTCTTTATGTAGCAATTCTATATAAGTTGCAAGAATTAGAAATATTGAGAAAGCTAATTTTTTGAAAAAACCGGCTTTCTATTCTACTTCAAGGTTTAGGAATATTGTAATTACTGATTACTAACTACAAATTCTTCGACCTTAGAAAGAAACTCATGTTCTAAATAAGGCTTAGTGAAATAAGCGTTTGCACCTAATGCTTCTGCAAGCTGGCGATGTTTTTCCGCACTACGAGAAGTAAGAACGACTACGGGAACCTTAGCTAAATTTGTGCTTTGCCGTATATTACTTAACAATTCAAAACCATTCATCCGGGGCATTTCTAAGTCGGAAATCACTAAATCAACTTCAGGATTATGCTGTAATTTTTCTAAAGCTTCTACACCATTTTGGGCTTGTACTACTCGATAGCCATATTTTTGTAAAGTTAATGAAATTGTTTGTCGCAAACTAATTGCATCATCTACTACTAACACCAATTTTGAAGATTTGCCGACTGATGGTTTGGCTTGATTACCAGAAGTAATTTGAGGATTATTTGTAGATTTAGAAGCAGCAATTAGCGCTTTAGATGTGATAATTTCTCCCGACATTTGCAAAGCTTTTTTATTTAAAGAAGCTGCTGACGGAAGCGCCATATAATCAATTGATGCTTGCATTTCGCCAATAGATGGTAACAAAGTACCATCTATTACTAGAATTAAATTACCATTAGCTAAACTGCTACAACCGTAAACATATTTTGGTGGAGCAATTGCTTGACCTAAAGGCCTAACTACCAATTCTTGTTCGCCTATTATTTGGTCGATTTCTAAACCTAAAGTTTGGTCGTTACTGCGTAGTAAAAGTATCGGATTTAAAGTTTTATCCGCATTAATGATGGCAGGTTGATTATGTAAAGTATTCTCACTTTTCAATGAGCGATGATATTGCATTAAATCTGAAAGATTGAGCAAATTTACCATGCTTTCTTCTTTACCCGTATTCCAGTAAAGAACTTTTTTATTCTCAAAATGTTTAATTTGTTCGGGAGAGGGAAGCAATATTTTCGCAATGCTATCTAGTAGCAGTGCGTAAGCAGCACCCCCGGTTTGAACAATCATTAATTTTTCAGTAGTCATAGAAAAAGGAATTTTTAGTACAAATGTTGTTCCTTGCTGGGGTTGTGAGTAAACTGAAATAGAACCATTGAGTGCTTGCAATTGAGCGCGTACAATATCTAAGCCAATACCGCGCCCAGAAATATCACTTACTTTACCAGCAGTCGAAAATCCTGGTGCAAATAAACAATCCAATAATTCTTCTTGCATCAAGCCTGAATCGTGGCGAGTAAATTCTCTATCTTGAGGTAAAAGTCCTAATTCAATTGCTTTGGTACGAATTTTCTCGAAATTCAGCCCTCCACCATCATCTCGAACTTCGATCACAGTCTGACTTCCTCGGTTGTAAGCAAAAATTTCGATTAAACCTTGTTCTGATTTACCGCAGGAGCGACGAACTTCGGGTGATTCAATACCATGATCGTAAGAGTTACGCACTAAGTGTAATAATGGATCGTAAAGTTTTTCAGCAATTGCTTTGTCTACTAAAACTCCCCCTCCACTCAGTCGTAATTCTACATTTTTACCGTGAATGTTGGTGAGATTTTGCACCATCTGAGGAAAACGATTAAGAATATTACTCAGAGGTGACATTCTTGCTTCGACTAAATTATCAATTATGCCAAGTGCTAATCGCTGTTTTTTATCGTGAACTTGAGTAGATTGCTGAATAATTAAATCTGCTGATTCTAAAGTTTCCTGTAACTGTACTGCTTCTTCGGTAGCTTCGTGTAAGCCTAAATGAAACTCCGTGTATTCATCCATTTCTAATGAATCAAAATCTACAGAACCAACATTTAATGTATTTCGCGATACTACGTTTTGAGACTGTAGACGTAATTCCTGTAATTGTTCTAAAGTTTGTTGATGTTTTTGAAGTTTTGCCAATAATTGCTTAATTGTTTTTTTAAGTTCTTCATCTTGAGAAGTCCGACGCTTTTGATAAATTAGCAATTCTCCTGCTAAGTAATTTAAGCGCTGTAAACTTTCTACATCTACACGTACAAAAGAAGGTAGTTTAGAATTTCTAGTGTTAGTAGATGGTTTTTTATCTATTTGATTATCTATTTGGTTCTCTATTTGATTATCGATTTGATTATCTACTTGATTATCTACTGGTTTATCTATTTGCGTAACAGAATTAGTAGCAAATTGGAAAATCGTCTCAGAAGAATCTACTTCTAAATCATTATTTATATGTTTTGATTCAGATATAGAAAATGCATTATCTATATCATTATAAGATTGAAGTTCTGTTGTTGTGCTTGCAAGAATATGATTATCTTGAGTAGAATCTAGTTCTTCTCCCCAGATTGCTTCAACCATATTTTCTACTGGACTTGCAGCAATTTCAGGAGTAGATGTTTTCTTGATTTCTAATAATTTTTCTAATTTGGGGGTATCAAGCCAATTTTTTTCGCTGGCAGTAACAGGAGAATATTTTTTATATTGTTTTGCAATATCGGAAAGTTGATTTTGTAAATTTTCAATTACTGAGATATTACATAGTTTTTTTTGAGAACACTTAAATTTGGCTACAGCTAAAAGTACGGTTAAAATACCTCCTATACGGTAAAAATAAAGACTAGTGCTATCGGATTCATCTTGCACGAATTCGAGAAATTCCTGGAGCCAATTATCTACGTATTCAACCGAATTTTCAACATTCTTCTTGGGGATCAGTAAGTGTAAGCCAAGATTATATAAGGGAATATCTAATTCATG
>JBCBQE010000615.1:293-4510 GCA_039820385.1 Cyanobacteria bacterium J06635_10 | reverse complement strand
AAGTTGCTTCAACCATTCTAGAACAGGATCTTCACCATCATCTTCTTGATAGATTATAAAACGTGTTTCAGGCATCATCTTTTAATTATAGCATTTTTGCTTTATTACTTTAGTCGTGTAACTTACAAAATACTCATGCAAAAAATCAACCAAATCATCGGCACCCACGACATAGTTTTCATCACCCTCGATACTCTCCGATACGACATAGCAACCGAACTAATATCACAAAACCGCACCCCAAATTTAGCCAAAGTATTACCAAATGGTTGGGAAAAACGACATTCACCAGGAAACTTTACCTATGCATCCCATCAAGCATTTTTCGCGGGTTTTCTTCCCACACCTGTAACCCCAGGAATTCACCCCAGATTGTTCGCTTTGAAATTCGCCGGAAGTACTACTACTACGGAAAAAACTTGTCTTTTAGAAGGTGAAAATATAGTTAAAGGATTAGCGCGAAAGGGTTATCATACCGTTTGTATTGGTGGTGTGGGATTTTTCAACAAACAGAATCCCTTGAGTAACGTGATTCCCTCCATGTTTGCAGAAAGTTACTGGAATCGAGAATTAGGAGTTACCGAACCAAAATCGACAGAAAATCAAATATTATTAGCACAGAAAATTCTCAAAAAAACTCCTCAAAGTCAACGTTTATTCTTATTTATTAATATTTCCGCTCTTCATCAACCCAATTATTTCTATCTCCAAGGTGCTAAAACAGACACATTAGAAACTCACGCCGCCGCTTTAGAATACATCGATCGCCAACTAGGAAAACTCTGGAATGCTTTACAAAAACGTGCTTCTACCTTTTGCATACTCACCTCCGATCACGGAACAACCTATGGTGAGGATGGTTACACCGGACATCGGATTAGTCATCCCGTGGTGTGGAATGTTCCTTATGGGGAATTTGTGTTGGAGAAGATTGGTTTCTCACAAATGCCCTCACCCTAGAAGGGTGGGGCTACAGCAGCAAAGCCCGTCTTCACGGGCTAATTAACAGCCCACGCAGGTGGGCTTTGTTCCTATAGCCCCAGGCTTCTAGCCTGCGGGTGATTACGAAAACAAACGCAATATTTTACAAACATCTTAATCATGATTGCCACCAACCCCCAATCCAAAATCCCAAATCTAAAATCCAAAATCGAAAGCTCTCCTTTCCAAGCCTACGTTTATTCCTACCCCCACAAAACCGCTTATCGTCCAATTTCTCCCCAAATACCCACCGCTGATGCATGGAGTAAAGAAGACAAACACGCTTTATTCCTCTACATTCATATCCCCTTTTGTGAAATGCGCTGCGGTTTCTGCAACTTGTTTACCACCGTCACCCACAACGAAGATTTTGTCACTCAATACGTCAATACTCTCCAAAAACAAGCAAAACATGTAAAAACAGCTTTAGGTAAAAGTTCATTTGCAAGGTTTGCCATTGGTGGAGGTACACCAACTCAGTTACCGATTCATCATTTAGAAACCGTATTGAATGTTGCAGAAGAAACAATGGGTGCGAATTTACAGGAGATTCCTATATCCGTGGAAATGTCACCAGAAACCGCTACGAAAGATAAATTAGAACTATTGCGATCGCGAGGTGTAACTCGTGCCAGTATCGGCGTGCAAAGCTTCTTTGAATCAGAAGTTGCAGCAGTTAACCGCCGTCAAACCACCGCCGAAGTAGAAGCAGCGCTGACAAGAATGCGATCGGCAGGTTTTCCAATTATCAATATAGACTTAATTTACGGATTACCCGGACAAACAGTAGAAACATGGTTGCGATCGATACGGGCAGCATTGCAGTTTGAACCAGAAGAAATCTTTCTGTATCCCCTGTACGTACGTCCCCTTACGGGTTTGGGAACATCCGATAAAGAATGGAACGACATCCGCTTGAATTGTTATCGTCAAGGAAGGGATTTTCTTCTCTCACAAGGATACACCCAAAAATCCATGCGAATGTTCCAAAAAAATGTAGAGACGTTACATGTAACGTCTAATGAGGAGACGTTATGTATAACGTCTCTACATCAGCAACCTGTTTACTGCTGTCAACAAGACGGAATGGTAGGTTTAGGATGCGGCGCACGCTCCTACACGGATGGATTGCATTATTCCAACGAATACGCGGTAGGAGGAAAGGGAATTCGCGAGATTTTGCAAGGGTATATTCAAACACCGGAAAATTCGTTTGATTTTGTTAATTACGGTTTTGAATTAGATAGTGAAGAGAAGGGTAGAAGGTATATTTTATTGTCGTTACTTTCTCATGAAGGATTGAATTTTAGTCAATATCAAACGCGATTTCATACAGAATTATTTAGTGATTTCCCGGAGTTGTTGGAGTTATTTGATTTGGATTTAGTTGTTGATGATAAAGGAATATTGCGATTGACTCAAATTGGTGTGGAATATTCCGATGCGATTGGGGAATGGTTGTTTTCTGAGAAAGTGCGAGAATTGATGCAGGCATATGAATTGAAATAGATTTCGCAATTACCCGCAAAATCCCCCGCAGGCTAGAAGCCTGGACGGCAGTTGCTACAACGGAGGGAACCTCCGCAACGCACTGCCTCGGCTATCGATACAAAGCCCACGAAGGTGGGCTTAGATGAATTTAGTCCACGCAGTTGGACTTTGTAAATGTAGCCGCACCCTTCTAGGGTGACGGCGGTTTAGAAAACACAACGAATAATTAAACCAACTATGACAAACAATCAAAACCAACCCAACCAATACGATGCTGTACTCGGAGGAAACGCACCACCTCCAGTTACGGGTGCTGTTTTAGGAGGTATTGAAGGTGTTAAAAAGCGGTTGGCTAGTGCTGATGTTAAAGCACAAGTTGCAGCTTTGAAAGAAGCCCTAAATTATGAAGAAGAAGGTTTACAATTAGTACTTCAAGGATTAGAAGATAATCATCGAAAAATACGACAAGCTGCTGTAGAGTTATTACAAGATAGAAACGAAACTCAAGCGAAATTAGCCCTGAAAAATTATAAGTTTTGGAATGGCTTTGAAAGATTAGATGGGCTTCCTTGTGGACATGCAACAACATTTGCGAATCGAAAAGTTATAAAATTCGACCAAAAAATAGGTATTACCGATACAGTTGATACTGCTTACGCCTTCTGGGATATTCCTGATGAGAGTAGTGAGATGAGTATTGAAGAAAGGCTGCAAATATTGGAACAAGAGCAACAAAAACGCCTTGCTCAAAAAGTTGAAGCTTTAGTATTTGGCTATTTAGAGAATATCGAAGATGCTGTTTTGAAGGCTTTAGAAAAATTCACTAATGTGAAAGCCATTTTCATTGGAGATATTGAAGATTGTGAATGTATGATTTCTTCGATTAATCTTCCTAATGTCAGCCCTATTTTACAAGCTTTACCTCAACTGGAAGTATTAAAGATACGTGGTGGTTCACGTGATCGTTTTGATGAATATTGTAGCGGTGAAAATGGAGTATTCAATCCTCCCCTTAAACACGATAATTTAAAAGCCCTAACTATCGAATCTGGTGGATTAAGTCGCGCAATAATCACTCAATTTTGTCAACTTGAATTACCAGCACTAGAATATCTTGAATTATGGATGGGAAGTAACCGATATGGCGGCGATTCATCTATTGAGGATGTAATGCCAATCATTTCTGGTAAATTTCCTCGAATTAAATATTTGGGATTGCGTAACAGTGAATATGCAGATGAAATTGCCTTTTCCCTGGTAGATTCTCCAATTACGGAAAATTTAATCGAACTAGATTTATCAATGGGAACTTTAATCGATCCAGGTGCAGAAGCTTTACTTAATTGTTCAGCTATTCATCAACTTGATACTCTTGATATTCGTCATAACTATTTAACTGATGAGATGGTTCAACGATTCAATCAATTAGATATTGAAGTTCTTAATGATAATCAAGAGTATTTTGATGAAGATGATGAAGATGACGAAGATGATGATGAGAATCAACGCTATTGCACCGTTGCAGAATAATTTTGAATTGTTGAATTTTACTCATTTTATATCTGAATCACCCGCAGGCTAGAAGCCTGGGGCTATCGATACAAAGCCCGTCTGCACGGGCTAATTAGTCCACGAAGGTGGACTTTGTAACTGTAGCCGCACCCTTCTAGGGTGACGGCGATTCAGTACACACAACGAGCAATTTTCATTAACAAAAAAACCAACTATGACAAACAATCAAAACC
>JBCBQE010000615.1:0-287 GCA_039820385.1 Cyanobacteria bacterium J06635_10 | reverse complement strand
GTTGAAGCGCAAATTGCGGCTTTGAATGATGCTTTGAATTATGGGGATATGGGTTTGGATTTGGTGATTGATGCTTTGCAAGATAAATCACCCCAAATTGATTATTTAGTTGCAAATTTATTAAAACGAAATGAAAATATAAAAGGTAAAAACGCTTTACTAAAGCATAATCCCAAACTATATTTTACAAGATTGGAAGACTGGGGAGATGAGCGATATTATGACCCTAGAATTGGTATTCAGAATCCAGTTGAAAAAACTTATATCGTAGATTGTTGTAATCTGAC
>JBCBQE010000614.1:0-4521 GCA_039820385.1 Cyanobacteria bacterium J06635_10 | reverse complement strand
ATTGATAATGCCAGATTCATAATAGTTCTTCCAGTAAATACCAAAGAAATCTTCTTTGGTATCTATTTCAATTCCTTCTCCTTTTGAATCTGAGAAGATTTCTTCCAAGTCGAAGTATCTTGCCAGACCTTCTAGAAGGCAAACACAACTGGACGTATGTCCAGGGTAGAAATAAACTTTGCAGGGGCGATTTTTATTTTCCTCTACCCAATTATTGAAAGACTTTTCGTACTTATCGTATTGCTCCTGCTGTTCTTCTGTTAGGGCGTTGTCTGTTGCGTAGGGATTTGATATTGAGTACATTTTAAGTCCTTGTTTGATGATTGTTATGATGTTCCCTTATTACTAAGGGAACGCATTTTATTCAACTAAGCTTTTCCGTAATATTCTTTGCAATCCTTGTAAGCTGCAATCCACTCAGGTGAGTCGTCTGGCAGATTTGTGGTGCTAAAAGATATATTGCAATCATTGCCGTTCATACTTGTTTGCTCGATCTCAACTCGGTCAAAGAAATCGTAGGTTTCTAACCTGGAGGCAAAGAAAGAAATCATGTCCCAACTTTCAATGCCATCGAGACTCTCACCTTCCCACTCAGTCTCGATACTATCGTCGTAGCCGATGACGCGGCAGTCAGGGTTGATTATTTTAATCTCGGCATTAAGTATGCCATCCTTGCTTATTTCGAGAATAACAGGGTTGCCCCACTTGTCTTTTGGGCGTTCTTTTAATTCCAGAAGCCCAAAACGAGACTCACAGCTTTCGGTCTCCGGGAAGTATCGAAAATATGTGCTTTCTGTTTCTTCAAGCACATATTTCTCGAAGTAATCCTCCTCAAGGCTTCCCTCGGTAATTTCCAGTCCATCAGAAAGGCGCATCCATTTACCTTTGTATTTTTTTAGGAATTCTTCTAAAGTTTTTGGATGTGCTGTTGTTATGATTTGCATTGTTTGACTCCTTGTTTGATTTGTTTCAGTTTAAGCTAAATATTTACCAGCTTGCTGTTGTCGTTTTTTTGATTCTTGCTTATATTATATATTATATACTATATTTTTAGGCACAGCAATAGCACACCGTGTTCAAAATGCAGATACCCAAAAAACATACAAGTTTTCGATTAACTACTGAAATTCTAGAAAAGCTTGAAGACCGGGCAAACGAGCTAGGTAAAAGTAAAACTGATTTATTAGAAGAAATCCTTGCAGAATATTTTGGTTTAGAGTACGTACCCGACGAAAATGAGAAGTTGCTTTTTCGATGTATGGATTTAATCGAGGAATTGCAAAAAGATATGCTGGCGTTAAAGAAAGAAGTAGAGGTACTAAAGAAGAAACGTTAATGGCATTGCTGGACAAAACTCCCAAGAGGTCAACGAAATTCAAAAGTAAATAGTTCGATTATTTCGTAATTTAGAACCAATAGTTAAAAGATTAAAGAAACGTTAAAAACTCAATGATAACCTGAACTTATTCTTGTTAAATTAAATCCTATTTAGCTTATGAATCGATTTTTGTACAAAAATAACTTGACCGTGTACAAATTGTACACAGTTGAATCCTTTTTGTACTTGGGTGTGGATTTTTTGTACAAACCTAAAAAATTTTTTTCTGAAAAGTTGAAAAATTTTCGCCCAAATTTTGAAAATAAAATAACTTTTGTACAAAAATAACTTGACCGTGTACAATTTGTACAATGATTGTACAATTTGTACAATGGTGAATCCCTTTTGTACAAAAATATTCAGTAGGTCTTTTGTACTATTTTTTTGTAGTGGTTTACTTTGAACCCTAAGCATTTTTTGATTAGCACCCTAAGCATTTTTATAAACAAAAAAATCCTCATCAAAGGGTTGAGGAGGAGTTAGAAGCTCACTCAAATCTAGTTAATCATCAGCAAGCTTGGCAAGCTCTTCTACTCTAGCTCCAAGTTTGTTCCCATTAGAAAACATCCCGCTTCTTAGCTCCAGTATCCACGCATATTTTGTGTCAAAAACAACTCGAACCCCTTCTACTTTTAAACGTTCGCTTATAGCAATTTCAGCATACACATTATCCCGCAGATTACCTGTGTCAACTCGTATTTCTCGTTTAATAACAGGTATTACTTTTTCATTAAATTTCGGCAATAGCTTTTGATTGAATTGCGATCGCAGATAATTCTTAGCTTTATTAGTTAACGGCATACTGAAACTCTTCTACAGTAAAGATATTCTTTATTGTAGGTATTTATAGTGGACGCTGGAGCAGCTTATTTTGAAGCTATATTGCGCTTTAACAAGATGGAAGCGCAGATTCGGGAACTGGAAAAGAAGCAGCAGAAAATTCATTACGAAGCAGTATTAAATGCTGGCTCTTTAAGAACACAGTTAAACCGTTCTTTATCTTCGCTTAATCGCTCAATAGATATCTCAGCGAATGTCACAGTTCAGGGGCTAGATAAGTTAAGGTCGTCATACGGAACATTTGCAACATTCGCAGGTAATGCTTTAAACGATGCATTACAGAAAAGTCTGGATCTAGCAACTCAGGGTGTGCAAGCTGTTGTTGGAACTGCGGTAGGGTTTAGTAGCGAATCTGTCAAATCATTTGCTGATGTCTCGTCTCAATTAAACGTAATTCAACAAAAAGCAGGAGCTTCAAATTTAGAAATAAAACAATTAGAGCAAGCAATTGTATCTACCGCTGCCAACACTTCATTATTACCTCAAGGAGCATCAGAACTGGCAGACACACTAGCGACCGCAGGCTTACAAATAACAGAAATTAATAAACTATTACAACCACTAGCAGCAGGCTCGGCTGGGCTAGGAAGAAGTGCTGCTAATCTTGGTGGAGATGTGGCAACCCTCGCAAACGCATTCAATTTAAATGCAGGATCAGATGGCAATACAATTATTAATGCCATCGCAGCTACAGCAACTTCGGCGAACCTCACAGCAGACAACCTCGCTGCCAGTACTAAATATTTTCGCTCTCAGCAAAAAGGAATCGAAGGGGTTGCTCAATCTTTTCAATCAATCGCGCTGTTGGCTCAAGGTGGTCTGGTGGGAAGTTCTGCTGGAACTTCCCTTAATGCGCTTTTCACACAAGCAATTAAGAACTCAGACAAACTTAAAGAGCAACTAAATGTTGACATTAAGGATAGAAATGGCAATTTGAAAGGGGAAACCCAAATATTACAAGAACTAAGAGAAGCTTACTTACGTTTGCAAAATGACGTGGGAACAGCAGAAGCATTAGGAGCAGCAACACAACTGTTTCAAACCAGAGGTGCCAGAGCTTTGACAGCAGTTGCTAAGCTTTCAGATGAAACTATTAATAAAACGATTCAATCTGTAAATAGATTTCAAACAGAAGATATCGCAGGCAATCTTGAAAGTGCAGCACTAAAAGGATTGGGTGGTGCATTTCTTGGCTTAGAAAATCAAATAGCTGCCTTGCAGTTTTCCATTGGCTCAAAGCTCTCACCGGCTGTAGAAGTAGTTGTTCGCTCAGTTACCAAAATCATCGAGCAAATTCAAGGCAACAAACCTTTGATTGATTCAATTGGAGATGCTGCTCAAAGATTCGCTGATGCTTTATCTGCTCCTCAAGTTCAGGCTTCGTTAGTTCAGGTAGGCGAGATTCTAGTTGGATTGATTCAGCAGGGTGTAGATTTCATTGCGAACAAAGCTTTAGAGATAGGAGAGTTAATACAACAAAACCCCGAAATACTTCAACAAATAGCGACCACGATTTCATCAATAGTATCATCAACATTTGAACTTTTATCCGGACTAGTTCAGATAGGTTTTCAAATAGCAAGTGCAATTGCTCCTTTGGTTAGCGTTGAAGGAATAGTGTCAACCCTAAAACTCGTAATATCTAACACGATTGAACTAGCAGGAGTATTCTTTACGGCATTCAATGCAGGAGCAGGAGAGTCAGTATTATCGATTAACAATCTTCAGGCTGGAATCAATGCAATTTTTGACATTTTACAGCCAGTAGCTGCTTTATTTGGTGGAATTTCTGGTGTTTTAAGTCAAGTTGCGATCGCAGTCATAGATATTACTCAAAATTCAGGAGTTCAAGGGTTCCTTGATAACCTAACTTCAACCATTACATCAATTTCTGGGCAAGTACAGAATACTATTCCTTCATTAATCAACACAATTACATCAGCATTAGCTTCTTTTGCTGGTGGCGTAGGTTCAGGCATAGCAAGAGCTGGGATAGAATCTCCAGACTTTCAGTTACCTACATTAGACTTATCATCAACAGTTCGTGGCTTTGGGGAAGTGCTAGGGGAAGTTGGAGCGAATGTTTTCAATCTTGTTTCTAGGATTTCCGAAATCATTGTAAATTCTGTTCTTCCTTCTATTGTAAGAATCGGGCAAGCATTAGCACCAGTAGCAACATCGTTACTAGCGACCGTATTTGAGTTGGTCAAGCAGCTTACCCCACTAATTGAAAAAATAGTCAATGGGATGATCAACTTTATCGATAATAACCTCCCAGGACTTCAATCATTTTTACTTCAAGC
>JBCBQE010000613.1:0-4526 GCA_039820385.1 Cyanobacteria bacterium J06635_10 | reverse complement strand
AACTGTTGCGATGACGATTCAGTTTCGGAAAACCCTAGCGCTATAGTTTTTTCATTCTCACCAAATTGATTTCTGACAACTTCCACAAAGTCATCGGCTAACACCCCCAATTCCCCAGCAAACTTGTACGCAACAAAAAATTCTAATAAGGAACGATGGGCTGGAGTATAATCACCATCAGCGTTTCGCACCAACATGGTTTGTCCCATCATGTCGTAATGCCAATGATCCAAATCTTTTTGTTCCTCAACTGCGGAATAAAATAACCGCCGAATGCGATCTGGAAACAATCGATAATTCAAACTCATTCGATCTGTCGAAAGCATCTCCCAAGCTAATTCGCACAGAAAATACATCTTATCTACCAACGATGTAAAAGTTCGTTCCGATTTAATATCCCTTTCCATCTTCCGCCGCACAGCGTACAAATACACTCGCGACATATCAACTGGCTTCCCCGCTTCAATATCCGGCAACGCCTCCAAAATTAAATCGCTCATCACTGGCCGACGTGCTAAATCTAGAAGTTGGGGATTATTCATTACCTTATCCACGGTGTCGGTATTCGCAGCGTTAGAAAATACCTGTCTTATTTGATCGTCGCTGAATTTCTCCAATTCCAACACTTCAAATTGCGGAGATTCGGCGGTTAAATTAGCCACCGAAGCACGTAATTCAGCATTTAATAAACTCCTTCCCTGCTTAGCTTCCGGGAAATGTTCCGTACGACAGGTAAGTATAACTTTCGCACCAGAAACCAAAACCTTCGCCAATTCCCAGAAGTTATTTATCATCTGTTGTTTATCAACTCGCGCTGCCATTTCGTCAAAACCGTCAAAAATCAGTAACAGTTTCCCCATGCGGTTGAGTTGTTCAAAAACCGAAATATTTAAACTGATTTCATGTTGGGAAAAGAAAAACCCAGCCATGACATTCTCCACATCCAAGGCTTTCGCATAATCTCGCAACAGAATCACCAAAGGTAAACGAGGGCGTGTCAAGGGTTCCCATGAGAATTTTTTTCTCCTAAAAAAAATTCTCAAGGGTGCCCGTCAACCCCCTTTGTTTGGCTTCCTTATACTTCAAAAGTGCATTCCAAGCATAATGAAATGTAAACCATGTTTTTCCCGTACCAAATTCGCCTAAAATAGAAAGATGCTCCTTTGCAGGGTCATCTATCCATAGATCGACATAACCATCGATCCAACCGTCTTGTTCGTTGTAGTGACTAATTCCCATTTTTTGTTTAGTCACTGGATCAAATTCTTCCTTCGTACAAGCTAAAGGAACGTATAACTCATCGACTTTACGTTTCTTTACCTCAGCTTCCAACCAATTGATATAGTTTGTAAAATCGGCGGTTTCGTCGATTAATTCGTCAAGGGTATAGCAAAATAAATCTTCATTTTCGTCTTTATCAACTTCATCTCTTGCAGCACGAGAAATACGACGTGCAGCAACTAACCAGCCTTCATCAGTTTTCTGCGCTTTTACCGATTCACCCAAAGCTAGTAAATCGCTAATTTCAGCTTCCCCATCAATTCCCCTGACTAAAATGCGATCGCAGCGTCTTCTACCTTGGATTTTGATAATCAACTCAAAATAATCAGCTTCCCAAACCCAATAACTCTCAAATTGATAACCAAGAGTTTCAAACCAACCTTGTAACTGTAGCGCTAGATATTCGGCTTTACATTCTTGTGTTTTAACCTCACCCCTTCCCCTTTCCTTACTAAGGAGAGGGGTGTGTGACAGCGCTAACCCTGTTAATTTAGCAAGCTCAGTGCGAATTTCTGCAAGAGTCTCTAACTGATACAACTGCTCTTTAATAACTTCTAACTCTTGTTGTAAACTCGCAATATTCCTATCGCGCTTCACCTCAGCAGGAGTGCGACTTAATTCTACAACCTTGAGAAAAACAGCGCTAAATTCAGCTAATTCGTGTAAAACATCAATTTCTTCTTCAGCGATCGCCTCTTCCAAAAGATTCCATTCATCAGGCTCAAGAATCTTCTCAACCTCTTCTAGAAGAATATTCGGATTATCTGCATCAAAAGCCTTACGAAAAGCTTTTTGAATATTCTCCTCGCGGAATAATTGTAAAATCGCCAGTGATTTCCCCACCCCATATTCCACCAAAGCATAATTATAAATACCGCTAAACTCAGCAGGTGGATGATCTGGATCGAGATTAAATTGTTTCAGTAGTTTAATAACTCTTTCATTGCGCTTTAATTCATCTTTGGCAAAGTCGCTGATAGTACTGATAAGGGTTTCAAGCATTATCTTGAATGGGAAAAAATAATTAAATGATTTTATTTATAGTAACGATTAGTTTCAGTATTGTGTAAATTATTTGTATTTATCTGGGTTTATTTACTGTCTATATCTCTATTAAGTAAGTAGTTATGCAAAATAAATTGTCTATTTATAAAAGAGAATAGGAAAATGACTTTTGACTTTTGACTTCCGCGAAGCACCCTACAATCTGGAGACGTAGCACTGCTACGTCTCTACACAAAATTCTTGTGTTTGTACAATTATTCAATGCAAAATCAAATTATCCCACCACAGGTAATTCATTCCAATTAGTTGTATATCTTGGTGATTTATAATCTGCTTTCATCTGCCATTTTTTATGTATTCCCGATGATGCAAGCTGTATAGTTTCGCGTCCATAACGACTATTAATTCTATCCATTACTTGCATTAATTCTTGCGTTCGCGTTTTATCTTGTTCGCTTTTGTCAAATAAAGATAATTGTTTTTCACCAACAAGAGTTAAACCGAATAAAATAACTCCGGCTTTCTTCAACTTATATCCAGGTTCAAATAGATTCTCAGCTACTTTTCTGACATAATTAACTAATTCTCGACTATCATTGGTAGCAGAAAAAAAGTTAACTGTAGTTCCCCAACTGCGGTAAGGTTGTGTTTTATCGTAGCTTCCCGTGCGGAAAAATATCATCATGCTAGCGGCTTCTAATTTACTTTGACGCAGCTTTTCACCAGCACGATAAGCGTAAGTAGAAAGCGCTTCTTGTAATTCTGCTAATGTTTCAACAGCTTTACCAAAACTGCGAGTAACTGCGGTTGATTTCTTAGAGTTTGGCATTTCTTCTAAAGGAATGCAGCTTGTACCATTTAATTCTAAAACTGTCCGCAAACCGACTATACCACGTTGAGAGCGTATCCAATTTTGGTCGATATTCTTTAATTGATAAGCATTATGAATATCCTGTTTTTCCAATAGCTTTGTAAAGGAACTACCAACTCCCCAAACATCTCCTACTTCAGTTCTTTGTAAAGCTAAATTAAGATAGGGAGAATCAACTAAATCTAAAACACCTTTTGCTTTATTCGATTTCTTGGCGATACGATTGGCAACTTTTGCTAAAGTTTTAGTAGTAGCAATGCCGATGGATATAGGAATACCTGTATATTGTTGAACTTTTTGTTTAATTTCGCGACTGTACGCAGTTAAATCTTTATCTGTAAAGCCCGTAAAATCGAGAAAAGCTTCATCAATAGAATAAATTTCTAATGATGGTGTATATTCAGCTAAACACTGCATTACTCTTTGAGACATATCGCCATACAAAGTGTAATTTGAAGAGAGAATAGCAAGATTATATTTTTCGCGAAATTCCCGCAATTTAAAAGCAGGTTCGCCCATTTTTATACCTAAAGCCTTTGCTTCATTGGAACGTGCAACTACACAACCGTCATTATTAGATAATACTACAACAGGAAGATTGTCTAATTTAGGATTAAAAACGCGTTCGCAAGAGCAATAAAAGTTATTACAGTCAACTAAAGCAAATATTTTAGGCATTACCGATGCAATTGATGAATTACTGTAGTAACTACACCCCAAACAGTAAAATCAATATCTTCCGTAATTTTGATATTATTTTCTTTTAAACCAGATTCTAGATATATCTCTTGTTGAATTTTGATGATTTTTTTAACCGTTAACTCTCCATTCAACACGGCAATAACTATTGAATTATTCTGAGGTTCAATACTGCGATCGACGATTAATAGATCGCGATCGAAAATACCAGTATTAACCATAGCATCTCCACTCATCCTCATAAAAAAAGTAGCTGCTGGATGCTTGATTAAATAGCTGTTTAAATCAAGATTGGCATCTAAATAATCTTGTGCAGGGCTTGGGAATCCAGCAGACATTGGAGTGATAATAAATTAAAGATAAGTCAATAGCTTGAACCAATCAAGGTATGACAATTTTTTGCTAAATATATTTATAGCAGAAAGAATAATATTTAAAAGTATTGCTAGACTACAATTTACTATATTATTTTTTTCAATACTTTTATTTGTAAGGTATATTACATTGAGAACAAAGAGAGTATATTAAGTTAGACAGAAAAAGTAAATTGAATTTGTGACGACAATAAAAAATAGGTGTTGCTGAATTAAGTAATGAATTAGATTTATCTACATTCTGTATTACACACGAAAACTTTGTAGAGACGTAGCAGTGCTACGTCTCAAAGAAT
>JBCBQE010000612.1:0-4529 GCA_039820385.1 Cyanobacteria bacterium J06635_10 | reverse complement strand
AAGAAGATTAGGTACTTTATCTCATGAAAAAAGAGAAGAAGTTGTGAAAAAGACAATTGCTAACTTCCATCCAGAAATTATGGAAAAAGGTATGGTGGATGATAGTGTTTCAATGTTTTGGGATGAATATGAATGGGCTGGAGGAGCATTTTGTATTCAAAAGCCTGGAGATGTGATTAATTATTATGAAGACACTATTTCTCCCGAAGGAAACTTATTTTTTGCTGGGGAACATTGTTCGCTTGATAGAAGCTGGATTCAAGGAGCGATAATCTCAGCAATGAGAGCGATAAAAGATGTTGTTAGTAAATAAAATTTATGTGTTGCTGATTGAAGGTATGAATTAATTTTATATACTCACACTTTCACAGCAAATTCCGTTCCCCCTTTCAAATTTAAAGTCGTCGAACAATAACCATTTTCAGGGTTTTGCAAATATTCTACATAGCTTCTCAAATCTTCTTTGAATGTCCCCACATTATCGGATATAACAATTCCTCCTTTTCTGATAAATGGCGAGACTAATTTCAAAATATATAATGCTAAATCTGTTCATCCGTCAACTAAGAGCATATCAACTTGTTGATTGAGATTTTGCAAAGTTTCTCTTGCATCTCCTTCACGGATATCAACAATGACAGGCAGAGTTCCATAAGTAAATTCGCTGATTTTCAGGAATTGTAATATGATATCGATGATTAAGAGTAAATTATGCTTGAAAATTTACTCTTTCATTCGTATATTTTTCTAAGCCCATAAATTAAATTCTATCGCTAGGGTAATATATCTACTTTTCTTCTTCCGCTTCCTCTACTCATTACTCCTTTATTAGAAGATGGATAAACAAAAAAATATTGAGAATATCTATCCCCTTTCACCGATGCAGCAAGGTATACTATTTCACAGTTTGCTTGCACCGGATGCTGGTGCTTATGTACCGCAGGTTTGTATTACTGTTGATGGGTTAACGGATGTTATTGCTTTTCAAAAGTCTTGGGAAGAAGTATTTAGACGACATTCTATATTACGCACGGCTTTTCGTTGGGAAAAACGCGATCGCCCTTTTCAAGTAGTATATAAAGTTTTAGATTTACCCTGGGAACAGCGAGATTGGCGAGAATTTTCAATATCAGAACAACAGCAAAGGTTAGAAGATTTTTTGGAGGAAGATAGAAAGCAGGGATTTGACCTAAAAATTGCTCCTTTATTCCGTATAAATTTAATTCAGTTAACAGAAACTCGCTATCAACTTGTTTGGACGCAACATCATTTAATTATTGATGGTTGGTCAGCAGGATTAGTTATTAAAGAAGTTTTTCAGCTATATCAAGTATTTCAGAACGGAGCAGATTTACCAAGTTATAACAGTCGTCCTTATGCTGACTACATTGCTTGGTTGGGACAGCAAGATTTATCAGCGGCAAAGACATTTTGGGAAACTAAACTTCAAGGATTTACTACACCAAATATTCTCCAAGTAAAACAATCATCTTCAAATTCAATAAAACCCAATTGGACTCAACAGGAAATCTCCTTATCAACCACTACTACTAATAATCTCAAAACGTTAGCAAAAAACCATCAATTTACACTCAACACTTTGATTCAAGGAGCTTTTGCTATCCTTTTGAGTCGCTATTGTAACCAAGATGATATCGTTTTTGGTGCAACAAGTTCCGGTCGTCCAGCTACACTTACTGGCTCTGAATCAATGGTAGGATTATTTATCAATACTTTACCAGTAAGAGTTCAAGTTGACCCCCAAGCATCGTTAATTAACTGGTTGCAACAACTACAAACTCAACAAGTTGAAGCATTACAGTACGAATATAGTCCCTTATTAGAAATTCAAAGCTGGAGCGAAATTCCCCGAGGTTCCACGCTGTTCGAGCATATTTTAGTATTTGAAAATTATCCGGTTGATGCTTCATTATTGCAATCCCAAGCTGGATTAAAAATTGAAAAAGCAAATTCCCTCGAATGGACAAGTTTTCCTTTGACAATGCTAGTATCAGCAGCGAATGAGCTTAATTTTAAAATAAAATATGATTCAAATCGCTTTGATGATTCTACAATTGAAAATTTATTAATTCATTTTCATCTTCTCTTAGAAAGTATTGCGAATAATCCTGGTTATTCTTTGATTGAATTACCTTTATTAACTGATGCAGAACAGCAATTGTTAACAGAATGGAATTCAACACAAGCTGAATATCCAAAGCAATGTATCCACGAATTATTTGAGGCACAAGTTGAGCGTAACAAGAATGCAACTGCGGTAATATTTGAAGATGAAAAGCTTACTTATAAAGAACTTAATATTAAAGCAAATCAATTAGCGCATTATCTACAAAGCATTGGAGTTCAACCAGAAATTTTAGTTGGTATTTGTTTAGAACGCTCTATAGAAATGGTAATTAGTATCCTCGCTATCTTGAAAGCGGGTGGTGCTTATGTTCCCCTAGATCCAGATTATCCTCTTGAGAGATTAAATTTTATCCAGGAAGAAACTCAACTAAAAACAGTTCTAACTCAAGAAAAAATTCAAGAATTTTTATCTAATGCTGCTCAATTTCCTCAATGCAATCCTGTAAATAACACAACTTTAGAAAATAGTATTTATGTAATTTATACATCTGGTTCTACTGGAAAACCAAAAGGAGTAATCAACACCCATCGTGGGTTAGTAAATCGGTTGTGGTGGATGCAACAAACTTATCAACTTACAACAGATGACCGAGTTTTGCAAAAAACACCTTTTAGTTTTGACGTTTCAGTTTGGGAATTTTTCTGGACATTATTATTTGGTGCAACTTTAATAGTAGCCAAACCAGAAGGACACAAAGATAGTGGATATTTGGTAAATTTAATTAGAGAGCAACAAATTACCACCCTACATTTTGTTCCTTCCATGCTCGAAGCTTTCTTAGAAGAAGCAAAATTAAAAGAATCATGTACTTCTCTAAAAAGAGTTATTTGTAGCGGTGAAGCATTGACAGTTGAATTACAAAAACGGTTTTTTAATCATCTTGATGCTCAACTACATAACCTTTACGGTCCCACAGAAGCTGCAATCGATGTAACTTATTATCAAGGCAAGAGGCAAGAGGCAACAGGGCAAGGGGACAAGGAGACAAGGGGACAAGAAGATAAGGGAACAAATTTCTGCCCCACCCCCCCCCCCCCCCCCCATCCTCTAATGTCCCCATCGGTACCCCCATCCACAACACCCAAATTTACATTCTTGATTCTCATTTACGTCAGGTACCGATTGGAGTTGCTGGAGAATTATATATTGGTGGTGACGGTTTAGCACGTGGTTATCTTAATCGTTTTGACTTAACCGCAGAAAGATTTATACCCAATCCATTTAATGAAACCTCACCCCCATCCCCTCTCCTTAGTAAGGAGAGGGGAGAGATACCTCCATCCCCTCTCCTTGATAAGGAGAGGGGAGCAGTCAACGGCGGGGTGAGGTGTAGTTCCAAGTTATACAAAACCGGAGATTTAGCTCGTTATTTACCAGATGGGAATATTGAATTTCTAAGAAGAATTGATTATCAGGTAAAGATTCGCGGTTTCCGGATTGAGTTGGGGGAAATAGAAGCTGTATTATTACAACACCCGGAAGTGAAAAATGCTGTAGTTATTGCCAAAGAATATCAAAATCAAAACCAAAATCAAAATCAAAATAACAATTCACGTCTTGTTGCTTATGTTGTTCCCAATCAAGATATAGATAAAACAGAATTACAAAAATCTTTGCGCTCTTTCCTAGAAGGAAAATTGCCATTATATATGGTACCTTCTGCTTTTGTAATTTTGGCATCGATACCACTGACACCAAACGGTAAAATTGATAGACGCTCTTTGCTTGCATTGGATGAAATGGGTGTAAAATTAGCTGATTATGTCCAGCCACGTAACCCTACTGAAGAAACTATTGCTAATATCTGGAAAGAGGTTTTAAAACTAGAAAGAGTTGGTATTTACGATAACTTTTTTGAATTGGGTGGTAATTCTCTTTTAGCTACCCGAATCAACTCTCGTTTGCGACAAACCTTTGAATTAGATTTACCATTAAGAATTATTTTTGAGAAACCCACAATTGTGGCGATCGCCGAACATATTCAAGCTTTACAAATTACTATACAATCGATGAAAAATCCTAACACCTCGGAAGATGGACACAAACATATAGAATTATAATTGCTAGCAATAAAGGCAATAGGCAATAGGCAATAGGCAATAGGCAATAAGCAATAGGTAAAAGGTAAAAGGTAATAGTTAGTAGGTTTATCGTTTAATTTATGTTATTAATATAGTGATTTTTTTGACTACGAATTACTTAATTATTAATTAATTGATACGTGACGAAAAGATTAGTTCATTCGTTATATATATAGGAATCCTACTTGAAAATAAAAAAACTCAGTACATTTTAATATTCTATAATCCTCTTGCCTCTTGCATGACAGCCTCTTGCCTCTTTAATATTTGTAGGGTGAAAATATTGAAGAGGCAAGAGG
>JBCBQE010000611.1:0-4548 GCA_039820385.1 Cyanobacteria bacterium J06635_10 | reverse complement strand
CGCACTTTGCCTTCTGTATTAAAATATTTACCTGTAGAAAAAGCTCAAGATGCTCGTAATTTCATGTTGAGTTTTCAGTATTGGTTGGGAGGCTCTTCTGATAATTTAGAGAACTTCTTATTAATGCTGGCGGATAAATATGTTTTAAAAGATGTAGACAAGAGCAACTTTGCATCCGTAGAAGATTATCAAGCGCCAGTTGTCTATCCCGATATGGGAGTTTGGCATCCTTTGGCGACAACCATGTTTGAGGATGTCAAGGAGTATCTCAACTGGTATAGTAGCCGCAATGATATTTCTGACGATCTAAAAGATCCCTTAGCAACCTGTGTGGGTTTAGTGTTGCAGCGCACCCACTTGGTAACCGGTGATGATGCCCATTATGTGGCGATTATCCAAGAATTGGAAGCCATGGGAGCTAAGGTAATTCCCGTTTTTGCTGGCGGTTTGGATTTTTCTAAGCCAGTAGATGCTTATTTTTATGAAACTTCTGCCTTAGCTAAAGGTAAAAAGGAAGGGGTTCCTTTAGTTGATGCTGTAATATCTTTGACAGGATTTGCTCTTGTAGGAGGACCCGCCAGACAAGACCATCCAAAGGCGATTGAGTCCTTAAAACGGTTAAATCGTCCGTATATGGTCGCCCTACCCTTGGTATTCCAAACTACTCAGGAGTGGATGGAAAGCGATTTGGGATTGCACCCAATTCAGGTAGCTTTACAAATTGCCATTCCCGAATTAGATGGTGCGATCGAGCCAATAATTTTATCCGGTAAAGATGGTGCTACTGGAAAGGCGATCGCGCTACAAGATAGAGTAGAAGCAGTAGCTCAAAGAGCGATGAAATGGGCTAGTTTACGTCGCAAGCCCAAAGTTGATAAGAAGGTAGCGATTACTGTATTTAGTTTCCCACCAGATAAAGGTAACGTCGGAACCGCCGCTTATTTAGATGTCTTTGGTTCCATCTACGAGGTAATGAAAGCCTTAAAGAGTAACGGTTACGATTTACCCGAATTACCAGGAAGTGCCAAAGAGTTGATGGAAGAAGTGATCCACGACGCACAAGCACAGTATGCGAGTCCCGAATTAAACATTGCTTATCGGATGTCAGTTCCCGAATACGAGGAATTAACACCATATTCCCACCGTTTGGAAGAAAATTGGGGTCCACCTCCAGGGGAATTAAACAGCGACGGACAGAATTTGTTGGTTTATGGGAAGCAATTTGGTAATTTATTCATAGGGGTACAACCGACCTTTGGTTATGAAGGCGATCCCATGCGGTTGTTATTCTCCCGCTCTGCAAGTCCCCACCATGGTTTTGCAGCTTACTACACCTTCCTCGAAAAAATTTGGGGTGCTGATGCAGTACTGCACTTCGGTACTCATGGCTCCTTAGAATTCATGCCAGGAAAGCAAATGGGAATGTCTGGTGAATGTTATCCAGATAGTTTAATTGGTACGATTCCCAACTTGTATTATTACGCTGCCAATAATCCAAGTGAAGCAACGATCGCCAAACGTCGCAGCTACGCCGAAACCATTTCTTATTTAACACCCCCCGCAGAAAACGCCGGTTTATATAAAGGGTTGAAAGAATTAAGCGAATTAATTGGTTCTTATCAAACCTTGAAAGACACCGGAAGGGGAGTTCCCATCGTCGATACCATCATGGATAAAGCCCGGATGGTTAACTTAGATAAGGATGTGGAATTACCCGAAATTAGTTCCAAAGAGATGTCTGCCGAAGAACGAGATAATATCGTTGGTAGCGTCTACCGTCGGTTGATGGAGATTGAATCGCGACTTCTACCTTGTGGATTACACGTAGTTGGCAAGCCACCCACAGCAGAAGAAGCAGTAGCTACATTGGTTAATATTGCAGGGTTAGATAGAGAAGAAGAAGAAATTATCAGCCTGCAAAGAATTATCGCTAATAGCATCAATCGCGACATCGAAGAAATTTATCGGAATAGCGACAAAGGTGTTTTAGCAGACGTAGAATTGCTGCAAAATATCACCTTAACTACCCGCGATGCAGTAGCAGCATTAGTAAAAGAGAAAACCGACGCAGAAGGTAGAGTATCCCTGGTTTCCAAATTGAACTTCTTCAATATGGGTAAAAAAGAACCTTGGGTAGAAGCTTTACATCAAGCAGGTTATCCCGAAGTTGATAAAGAAGCCCTCAAACCGTTATTTGAATACTTGGAATTCTGCTTGCAACAAGTATGTGCTGATAACGAATTAGGTGCATTACTCAAAGGATTGGAAGGGGAATACGTTTTACCGGGGCCAGGAGGAGATCCAATTCGCAACCCCGACGTATTACCTACCGGTAAGAATATCCACGCCTTAGATCCCCAAGCAATCCCCACAATGGCAGCGGTGAAATCCGCCAAAGTCGTTGTAGATAGATTGTTAGATAGACAAATGCGGGAAAACGGTGGTGAATATCCCGAAACCATCGCTTGTGTGTTATGGGGAACCGATAATATAAAAACCTACGGGGAATCACTAGCACAGATAATGTGGATGGTAGGTGTACGACCGGTTCCCGATGCTTTGGGTAGAGTGAACAAGTTAGAATTAGTACCCTTAGAAGAATTAGGAAGACCGAGAATTGACGTCGTCATAAATTGTTCCGGGGTATTCCGCGATTTATTCGTGAATCAAATGAACTTATTAGATAGGGGTGTGAAAATGGCTGCGGAAGCAGACGAGCCCTTAGAAATGAACTTTGTTCGCAAACACGCAATGAAGCAAGCGGAAGACATGGGTATTAACCTACGTCAAGCAGCCACTCGCGTCTTTTCTAATGCTTCCGGCTCCTATTCTTCCAATATTAATTTAGCGGTAGAGAATAGCAGTTGGGATAGCGAAGCAGAATTACAGGAAATGTACTTGAAGCGGAAATCATTTGCATTTACAGAAGATAACCCTGGAATGATGGAAAATTCCCGAGAAATCTTTGAAAGTACCTTGAAGACAGCAGAAGTAACCTTCCAAAATTTAGATTCCTCCGAAATTAGTTTAACCGACGTTTCTCACTACTATGATTCCGATCCCACAAAAGTAGTAGCAGGTTTGCGAAAAGACGGTAAAAAGCCGGTAGCTTACATGGCGGATACTACCACTGCAAACGCACAAGTTCGTACTTTATCGGAAACCGTGCGCTTGGATTCTCGTACTAAATTATTGAATCCTAAATGGTACGAAGGAATGCTATCTCACGGTTACGAAGGAGTGAGGGAATTATCCAAACGCTTAGTTAATACAGTTGGTTGGAGCGCTACCGCTGATGCTGTAGATAACTGGGTTTATGAAGATACCAACGACACCTTCATGAAAGATAAAGAAATGCAGGAAAGGTTATTGAACTTAAATCCGCATTCTTTCCGTAAGATGGTGACTACCTTGTTAGAAGCTAATGGAAGGGGTTATTGGGATACAGATGAAACTAATCTTGATAGATTAAGGGAATTGTATCAACAAGTTGAGGATAAGATTGAAGGGATTGAGTAAGTAGATTTTCGGATTTAAATTGTAGTTTTTGAAGCCCGTACTTTGTGCGGGTTTTTTGTTTTTTGACAACGGATGATTATGTTGGACAACGGATAATTATTTTGGATAACGGATGATTATGTTGTAGGGTGCTGTGACGGTTAAAATAACCTATCGGAGATAACGAAATGATTTGCGGATACCGTCACGCACCAAATGGTTGATAATGATGGGTGACGGTGAATTTAAAATATTGCGTTGTTTTTGATAATAATGATGTGTGACGGTAAATGTTAAATATTGCGTTTTTTATGATAATAATGGTGCGTGACGGTATATTCAAATCCTTTCGTTACACTTAGTAAATTGTCGTAACCGTCACAGCACCCTACTAAAGAGAATAATAAGAAGATAGAATATAAGTTATTTTAATTTAATTAAATTATGAATTTTCCGATAGAAAGTACGAGTGAACTTGAAAGTATAATAGAAGATGCTATCAAGTCTAAAGTTAAGAAACTTGATTTAAATTTTGATACCAAAGAGTATATAATTCCTGAGTCTATTGGAAACATCTCAGACTTAGAAGAATTAGCGATTTTCAACGAATCTCTTTGTCCTATTTATATAAAAGAAGTTCCAGAGACAATTGGTAGATTATCTAATTTAAAAAAACTGAAAATTTATGATTGTAGTTTAGAGTATTTACCAGAAAGTATTGGAAATATTGAAAATTTACAAGAATTAGATTTAGCTGACTTACGAAATTTAAAAGCACTACCTAATAGTATTGGTAAACTTAAGCATCTTCTAAAACTTGAGATAAAAGGTCGTAAATTTAGTTTTTCTCACTTAGATAAATTACCAGATAGCATTGGAGAACTTACTTATTTGAAGTATCTCGTTATTTGTAATACAGCTATTCATTACCTACCTGATACTTTTGGTAATTTGAGTAATTTAGAATATTTAGAAATTCAACTAATTTATACAATTTACCGATACTAGACGATAAATGATGTAAATATTCATTGCATTGAATTTCTAAAT
>JBCBQE010000610.1:0-4550 GCA_039820385.1 Cyanobacteria bacterium J06635_10 | reverse complement strand
GAGGGGGGAGAGGGGGAAGAGGGGGAAGAGTAAGAAATGTATGAAGTTTGACCTTTAATAATATTATCTAATTAAGCAATTTTCGCGGGTTCGCTTGAAGAATGCCCTTTGAGTCGATCGCGAATAACATTAGATTTTATAATAGCTTTGAGCATTTTCTCACTAGCCATTCTCGCACCGGATAAATTCCTTGCTGTTGGCCCAATTTGTAAAGCTGCTAAACCACCCATAATAAATAACGAACAACCACACCATCGTAAACTATCATCTAAAGCCGGTAAACCATTGATTACAGGAATTGGATATACTTCTAAAACCTCCTTTAACAAAGGTTCCTTACTAACATCAAAACGAGTTCCGGTAGATAACCAAATACGATGGAATTTTTCCCTATTCCCATCACTAAATTTCACTAACCATCGATTCTCTTCCCATTCAACCTTAACGACTTGAGTATTTTCCTGGATAAACAGCCTTCCATTACGCACTTGTTTTCTTAACTGAGTCACTATTTCAGGAGTCATCGAACCACCATTCCGTGCTTCTTGAATCATTTTAAAGCGCTTTTCAAAATCTGATTCTGCAAAAAATCCTTTCAAATATTTTGGCCCCAACCAACCAGCATCCGCATCAAATATCTTTTCTTGTAACTGTCGTCGTATCGTTATCTTTACTTCACCACCCCGAGAAATAGCACCCGACGCTAAATGTCCGCTTGTTAACCCTCCACCAATTATCAATACTCTTTCACCAGCTAAATGCAATTTGCGTAAATCCACAACATGAGAATGGCAAAGTCTATCTGAAGGATACTCTGTCTCAACCTCTCTTACCCAATCCGGTATTTGTAATTGACTGCTACCATTTGCTAACACCACTCGACGCGCTGCTATTGATTTCCCCGAATCCAACCACAGATGAAACCGGGAACCCAAAGGATTACGCAATGGCTGAATTCGAGTTACTTTTTCAGGGATAACCATATTCCCTAAATCCCAACGACGAATTACATCCTCACAAAAATCATTAAATAAGCCTGTTCCTGGTAAATCGTAAGGAGGAAAAAACTCATTCATGCGAGACTCCGCAAACTTACGTAGAGCGAAAGCATTAGAGTCTGGATGATGAACAGCTGGAGAGCGTAAATGTGGTATCTCCAATGCAGCAAATTGATGCTTCCATTGACTCATCCATCCACCACTGGGATCAAATACCGCAATTTTAGAACGGATTTTTTGCCGCTTCTTTAGCAGATGAGCAACCAGAGTCAGAGCGTGAGGTCCAGCACCGATAATTGCTAAATCAATTTGCCTCAAAAGCTGTGGTGGATTACTTTTCATACAATTTTGACTATAATGATAATCGTTATCATTATAGCATTTTATATGGGTAAGTGTAATATTTTTGAGGCTTTACTAAATTACATTTCACTCCCAAAAGTTGACAAATTAACCGTTAATAGGATCAAAAACTACAATAAGTTTTACGCAAAAACTCTGCGTCCCTCAGTTGATACCTTTTTATACCTCTGCGTTTAAAAATATACTACTACTTCCGCTTAACTATATAGTAAGTAATTAGCCGGACGTGATATATATTTTTTGGCGTTGCTGCAATTTTACTATGAATTATATTTACGTAAATTTTGTAAAAAACATAAAACCGATGTCTCGACGTAACAGTGTTACGTCTCCCACAATGTGAAATCATAATTTCATATTGCGATTCAGTAACGCCTATTTTTATATTTCCATTCGTCAAAATATCAGACTGAGCTAAAAGACAGATGACTTTTGACTTTTGGCTTTTGACTTTAGCTCCGAAGGAGCTTGGTAAATTTAAATATTTGAGAGTGATTAATTATGAGCGTACAAGATACAACAGCATCTGTAAAACAAGGTTGTCCTTTTCATCAACTAGATACAGAATATAAACCATTTGTCAGCCCCCAATTGGAAAATCCTTATTCCTTTTATCAGCTTGCCAGAAAAGAGGGGCCGATATTTTATAGTTCGGTATTAAATGGCTATGCTGTAACTCGCTACTCGGATATAATAGCCATACTCAAAGATCCAAGCAAATTTTCTTCAAAAGATAATCTAGAACCGATTGACGAATTTACACCTGAAACCATCGCAGCATTACAAAAAGGCTTTCCTTTCGTTTCCGATTTAGTTAACAGCGATGGTAATCGCCACAAGTATTTGCGTGCACCTTTGCAGAAAGCATTTGTACCAGCACGAGTGAAAAAAATGTCCGATTCTATCGGTGCGATCGCAAATAGATTGATTGATGGTTTTATCAAAGATGGTAAAGTTGATATCATAACCAAATTTGCTTATCCGCTACCTTTAGAAGTTATTTTCAGTCTCTACGGCGTGCCCTTAGAGATGATGTCAGACTTCAAAAGATGGGGTTATGACAACACAAAATTAGTTTCTTCAAAATTAGATGCAGAAGAACAACTTAGATGCGCTCGTAGTGTTGTAGAGATGCAGTATGCCATTGCAGATTTAATCGAAAAAAAACGTAAAACACCGGAAAATGACTTAATAAGCGATATTATCGATTCCCAACTGAGTATGAACGATATGGTGATCATGCTATCGGGTTTAATAGTCGCCGGGCATAAAACCACCTCTCATTTAATCGGAAACGCCTTAAAAGTTCTTTTACAGACACCCAGTTATTGGCAAGCAGTTTGTGAAAATCCATCGCTGATTCCTGGAGTTTTAGAAGAAGCCCTGAGATACGAAGCTCCTATCCCAGCAATGATTCGTACTAATATTGAAGAAGTTGAAATATCGGGAGTGAAGATACCTAAAAATAGTAAATTGTTTTTAATGTATGGTTCTGGAAACCGCGATGAAAATCAATATGAAGATGCTCAAAGCTTTGAGATACAACGCTTTCAAAATAAAACAGCCGATCATTTAGCATTTGGACATGGAGTTCATCGCTGCATTGGTTCTAATTTAGCTCTTTTAGAAGCACGCATTGCTTTCGAGATATTGTCTTCAAGATTGCCGAGTTTGAGAATTACTCCTAATCAGCAACTAAATTATATTCCTACATTAATGACTAGAGGTTTTACAAATATGAGTGTTGAGTGGGATGTTGCTTTTTGATATTCCTCCTGGTTTATCCACGAATTGATTTGTAGCAATTCCGTATAATCACTTAATCACCTGAAACAAAGCCCGTCTACACGGGCTGAATTCGGCACATCTTGATAAAGAAATGGTATCTCAGCGCTCCTCTGCGCTTTACCTCAGTGTTCCTCCGCGTTAAAAAAACAACTAGGAACCCAACGAATTTGATATAACATCACGATAATTTCGCAGCACTCTAAGTAAAAACGCTATAATTCATCTAAAAAGCGATACAACAATTTGGTTAATGCCTAAAAAGTTGTTTCAGCGCTTGTTTGCAATGTCTGTGCAAACAGGGAATGAGTTAACTAATCTCCATCGGAAATGAGCAAGTCTAGAAAAAAAAGCTCTAATAAATTAAAGCGAGATTCATTAAACGCTAATGGTTAATGAGTGCGAAAGCCATGCTAAAAAACAACAGTTAAATTCCAAATTCGCTGGTTTTCAACAGTTTACCGTTGATTTAGCCCTACAGTCGGGAAATTTAGTACAAGCCCTCGAATGTGCGGAAGCGGGGAAAAACGCTTGTTTATCTTGGATTTTAGGTGATGAAAGTGAGATTTCACCCACTTGGGAAGAGATGAAAACACTAGTTAAAAACTATAGCGCTATAGTTTATTGGCATCTCAGCCCTGCAGCGTTACATACATTTATTCTCAAACCCGATTCTCCATTACCCATTTCCGACAATAAATGTAGAGACGTAGCAGTGCGGAAGTCTCCACAAATTTGAAAACTGGGTGAAAGATTGGAACGAAAAATACGCGAATTATCGTAAAGGCAAAGACGATTCTCAAAAAGAAGAAATAAATTGGCGCAATAACTTACCAGAATTACTCCAAGAATTAGCGAAAATCCTCGATATCCCTACCATCGTTTCTCAAATTACAAATAATTCAATCCAAAATCTAAAATCTAAAATCCAAAATCTAATTTTAGTTCCTCACCGCGACTTACACCGCTTCCCCCTCCACGCATTATTCCCCGATAATTTCACAATTACCTATCTACCCACTGCCAAAATTGCTTTAAATCAATCAAAACTTCCCAAATGGAATAATACATACAATGACTCAAAAGTCAAGTTCCTTAGTGTAGAACATCCCCCCAGCAGTGGACATACATTACTCGAATTTGCGGAAGTCGAATCTGAGGTTATTACTCAAATGTTTCCCAATTGCACGCGCATTAGTTCACAACAAGCAACTAAAAATGCTGTAGAATCAGCTTTACCAAATAACTACAACATCTTTCACTTTACTGGACATGGGGAATACAATTTTCATAATCCAGCTTTATCAGAGTTGAAATTAGCAGAAAAAGAGAAAATAACTTTAGAAAATATCTGTAAATTTGACCTTAGTAGTTACCAACTAGTAACTCTAGCGGCTTGTGAAA
>JBCBQE010000609.1:0-4554 GCA_039820385.1 Cyanobacteria bacterium J06635_10 | reverse complement strand
ATCAACGGTAAGAAGCGTTGGTATATTCAACTTATTAACGAGGGATTACCATATCAAAAGCCCCAAAACTATGTTAAGGACGGGGTAATAGGGTTAGATTTAAACATTAGTAACGTTGCGTTTGTTGGTGATGATTATGCTGGATTACTGCCGTTTGCTGAAAATGTGCCAACATATGAACGCGAAATAAAAGCGTTGCAGCGTAAAATGCAGCGTTCTCAAAGAATGCATAATCCAGATAATTTTGAGCCAAACTTTAATAAAAAGGTTGGTAATAAAATTGTTTGCAAAAAAGGTAGAGTTAAGCCAGGAAAAAAACAGTGGGTAAAAACGAAAAACTATCGCCGGATACAAGCTAAATGCGCTTCGATTGAATGCAAAAAAGCAGCTTACAGCAAGTCACAGAATCGTAAACTTGTTAACGAGATATTGCGTCATGGAAACAGGATTAAAACTGAGAACGTAAGTGTGAAGGGATGGCAGAAGCGTTACGGTAAAGCTATTTCTGCAAAGTCCCCAGGCTTTTTTCAATCAGAGCTTGCCCGCAAGGCTGAAAGCGCCGGGGGTAAGTTCATCAAGTTTTCTACCCAAACAACAGCGTTATCACAGACCCACCTCAACGGCACCCGTATCAAGAAAAAGTTGTCTGAGAGAGTGCATAAGGATGTAACTGGTATTAAGCCTATGCACCGGGATTTGATGAGCGCGTATTTGGCTAGATGCGTGTATGGAGATGTGTTGTCATTGCGGGATGCCCAATGGGAATACCCAGATACGGAGCCGTATCTTGTGGAGGCGTGGCAACGATACAAAACAAACTGCGAACGAGTAGCCGAGCGTGAAAGTATGGGTACCCATAGCCCTACAGAGCAGTTCTCCCAGAAGGTGCTAAACCCCAGCCAGATAGCCATTAAGGGCGACAAGCTTGGGTAAATGCCCGAATCCCACGGGTTTACCCGTGGGTGTGGCTCAATAAATGATGGGTACATTCCTAACTCCGGTGGTGCTAATATCAAGTCGGTTTAAATAACTTTCATTGTCAAGGGTAGTAATCGAAGTGAAAACTTGCGGTTGTTTCGTTACACTCGCAACAACATCCACCTGGGTGCCGCAACTGGAGATAGTATAACTCCTAACTATTTAAAAGCTGGGGTTTTCCCCAAAGTATAGTTTCTTGTTTGTAAATAGCGATTCCTGGTTTGGCTCCTTTTGGTTTGTAAACGTGCTTGGGTTCGGTGTAAATTACTGGTACTTGCTCGCTTTGACGAGCGCGGCTGTAGTAAGCTGCAAGATTTGCTGTAAATTGTAAATCATTTTCTTCGGGTATTGCACCGGGTTTTAACCTGAGTAATACGTGACTTCCGGGAATTTCTTGAGCGTGGAACCATAAGTCATAATCTCCAGCTACCCGAAAAGTTAATTGGTCATTTTGGCGGTTGTTACGTCCAATTAATACGTCAAAACCGCTTGGTGTTTGGTGACGATAAAAGTTTGTTGTGGCATGATTAGAACTACGTCTGCGGTATTCGGAGTCTTCTAAATATTTTTGTGCAATCAATTCCTCGCGAATTTCTTCCAAAGCTTGCAAATCTTCAGACGTTTGGTAGTTGTCAATTTGAGAAATTGCTGCTTCTACTTGTTCTAAATATTCAATTTCGGCATTTACTTCTGTTAATAAAGGAACTACGGCAGTACGAGCGCGTTTCAGTTTTTGATGCTGTTTATAAAGTTTTTGAGCATTTTGTACGGCATTTTTATCGGGTTGTAGTTTAATTTTTACTGGCTCATTCGTCTCGAAATCAGCCAGAGTCATTTCTTCCATCCCCGGTTCCCATTCTTGCAGATAAGCCATTAATAAATCGGCTTGGGAGCGATATTCATCTGCTTGAGATGACTGCTGCAAACGTTGTTCAAAGGTTTGAGCTTTAGTGCGCAATTTTCCCAAAATATTACTCAATTTCTGAATAAGTTGGTGGCGTAGTTGAGAAAATGTCTGTTTATTGAAGTTGTCAGTATAGTAACGGTTGAGTAATTCTTGAATATCATCAGTTGTTTCAACTACACCCCAACCAAGTACAGTGTAACCAGTTTGAGTCCAACCCGGTTGAAAATTTTCGGATTGCAAAGCTTTAAGCCATTCTTGCCATCGCTCAAATAATTTTTGCCATTCCTCAGATGTAAAGTTCTCGGTTGTACTTTCCGTACTGATATTTGCAGCTTTTAGCATTGACTGTACCAGAGCGGGAGAAACACCACGATAATTTTTAGGTAACTGACGCTTGATTGCTCCGGGTATTAAGCTTATCCTTTCTTGCCAATCTTGTTGGGATTCATCCAAACTAGGAATTGTAGTAGTAAGCCTGGGTGGTTTTTCGTAAACGTCTCCGGTTAAAATAGGGCGAACGCTTGATTTTTGTGCGTTGATTTGGCGAGCAACGGTTATAATTGTATTCTTGGCATCCGTAAGAATCGCGTTGCTATACTTGCCCATGATTTCGACATACAAGTGATATAAAGCTTGCTCTCCAGGGCGACGAGCAAATTGTAGATCCACAACACGTTCCCAAGGAGCTATTGTCTCAATTGTCACTAATGCCAAACCACCCAACTGGTGAACTAATTGTTGAGAGAAGGTGAATGTATCTGGTAATCGCGGTGGTGGAGAGCCGATATGAATGCGAGCAGCTTGGGGATGCCAAGAAACTTCCAACCAACCCCGCCCTTTGAGAGTACGGAGTGCAATTGCAATAGTGTGGCGCGAGCGCTGGTAAACAAGTTCGGCGCGAGATGGTAGCCAGTTAGCACGGATATCGCTGCAAACTGCCATTATAGTAGTAAAGTCAAATGTTTGCACAGCGACTGTTATTTGTGATTAAAGCGTTGATGTTGGACAGTATAGCTCGATTTAAACAGTAGTTGCACCGTAGTCAGGGGAATCAAAAAATTGTCAAATTTTAACTTATGATTTTAGATTCCAACAGTCATAACGCCAACAACGCCATTGTTACATTTTTGTAACCGAGCTTTTTCAATTATCAATTACCACTTAGCATTCAAATAATTTATATTTATAACTCCCACCTCTTACTTCTTACCTCCTAATCGCCATTGTTTTAAAACTTATTTCCTTTTTGCTGACGCAGGGCTGCGAGGTTATTTTGAGCCATTTTCCATTCTTCTGGATATGCTTCTTGGGTATGAATTTGCAATGCAGCTTCGTAATGAAAGATGGCTTTGTTAATATTTTCTGTTTTATCTTCCTTGACTCTATTACTATAAGCAGTACCCAAATTGTTTTGAATCATTGCCCATTCGTAGGGATATGTTTCGCGGGAATAAACTTGTAATGCGGCATTAAAGCAATCAATAGCCTTTTCAATATTCTCAGCTTTTTGTCCGCGAATTCGTGAGCAGTAAGCATTTCCTAAATTATATTGAGTCGCCGCCCATTGTTCGGGATAATTAGCATAGGTAAATACAGAATTTACCACTTCATAACCGGCGATCGCAATTTCTAAGTTATCGACGCGCTTAGCATAGGGAAATTCCTGAATTAAGCTGCTAAAAATACCAATAGTTGCAGCGATGTCTTCTGCTTCAGAATCACTTGAGGAGGAGATTGCATCTATTCCCCAATTTCGCAATACTTCGGCAAATTTATCATCGAGTAATTCTAGATTATTTTGCAGTAAAGGGTATACTACTTCCGGGTTGCCTTCGGTTTCTTCGGTAACTAGTAACGCTTGGATTAATAAATCGCCTTGATTTTCTGCACTAAAATCTGATAATGATAATCCCAGAGCATCAGCTAGTTGAGTTGCAGCACCGATCAAAAACTCCGCAGCATCTTCATTTCCTTCCTCAGAAAATCCCCGCCCTACCTCTATCATCGTCTCTACTAACCCCGCGTCTACGTATTCGGGATCTGCATTTAAAGTTGTTTCTTCTTCTTCATCGCTGCTGGCATTTGCAAGTAGCTGATTTATGATATCGAAGTAAGCTTGGAGACGTTTTTCATCCATTGGATATAAAAACCTTTTTTTACTGCTTTTTTAGAAAACTATCTGCTAAGATTTTTTTCAAGATTAAATAATACATTCAGCAGCAAATCATATCCATCTTATATTAAGTTATATCAGTTTCCGATGAATACTTAGCAAGGAAGTTCTCCGTTGCGCTGTCTTTGCCAAATCTACCATCATAACACGCTCATGCCAACTACAAACATTTTTCTCTTTATAAGTAATAAAGCTGACATGAAATGCGGTTTTGACAAGAGACGTAGCATTGCTACGTCTCTACATTTTTCGCGGTGATATATTTAATTTCTATTTCTTACACCGCACAATTCAAATCGCCAGCTTTTTTGGTAAACCGCATATTTTCCCGATAATCTACAGGGCAATCAATCACCGTCGGTACATCTTGGGCTAAGGCTTCTTTAAGAATGGGAATCAAATCGGTAGCCGATTCAACTCGATAACCTTTCAATCCCATGCTTTCGGCAAATCTAACAAAGTCGGGATTGCCAAATTTGATAAAAGATGAATTACC
>JBCBQE010000608.1:0-4584 GCA_039820385.1 Cyanobacteria bacterium J06635_10 | reverse complement strand
TTTTAAAAATTATAAATAAGCAGACGTTTTTACTTGTAACTTGTTTCCTCCTTAAGGCGAATATTGATGCAATACTGCGATTAGGATGTTTGAAAGATATATAGGAGGGGATAATTCACAGAAAATATACTTATCGCCTAATTTAGCCTGCACAGGCAGGCTTTGTAAGCGTAGCCCCAGGCTTCAGCCTGGGGGCGATGACGCGGAGCTTCACACAGAATTGGGCTAAGAATTCTTTTATACGTTGATTAACCTTTCCATTTTACCTTTAATTTTACCTAACAAACTAATTTTGTTATTAGAAGTAGGTTCGACTATTTTGTAATTTTGGTAGTCAAGAAGAAATCTTTTTTCCCATTCAGAATTTATATTATTGCTTTGCTTTTTAGTTACTTGCTCTGTGGGTATTGTTTCTGAATTGACTTCCACATCCATAAAATTGGCTATTTGCTGTATAGAAGTGACAATATTTTTAAGCACAAAATCAAAATTCATTTCAATATAATTACATCCATTATTCCTCAAAGTCTGCCGCCAAGAAGAGTTATAGATAATAAGTTCGCGAAGACATTTATGAATATATATAAATTGGTACTCCGGATTTTCATTTACCGCCTTTTGCCCAGATATCCATACACCAGTTTTTCTCGCTATAGCCAGAGATATTGCTTGTTTTAATATGTCATTACGAGTAAGAAGAACATAATAAGCTTCAGGAAACATTTCTTGGAGACGAGCAAATCCACCATATTGCTTAATGTGAGAATAATGAATTTTGATTCCGAATACCCCATTTGGAGATGTTCTACATTTTTGTATTTCAGTCAAAACCTCTTGAAAATCTTCTTTTTCAAAGCGCTTTTTCCATTCAGGTAAATTTATCGGATTGCTATATTCTAAAGGAAAACCAAAACTATTCGTTTTTTGCAGTGCGTGCCCCAGCATATGGCTTCCGCATCGAGGTGTTGAAGCAATTATTAAAATCTTCGAGGGCTTATCTACTGTTGTTAAATCGTGTCTTTCTGAAAATTGATCTTCATACAAGTAGGTTTTTATGTTATTCATTTGGATGTCTAATTTGTCTATAGAGATTAAAAAAAATCGACAGTTGAAGGTAAATGATATACTCGATTGTTGTGGAATTATTGTTTATACACAAGAGTGTTATCACCCATTTCACAATGCATACAATACTCCGGAAGCAGAAGTCTAATTTTTATTGTCAATAATTTAAGTCAATTATCAATAAAATTACAGAAATGGTCGCAACTGGCACAATTTCCTTCCTAGGGGAGGCAAAAGGGGGTGTAGATTTTCTTCCCCCCGAGATGAAGCGATTATCGCCCTCACCCAAGGGTGGGGCCCTACCTAAACAAAGCCCCTCTAAGCCGCAACTTCGTTGAACAGGGGCTAGATTAAGCGCATTTTTATATAGAAACGGTATTACTCTAAAACTTTCGGTTATTAGTCTTGCTTGTATAGTTGATTTTTCCCAAAAAATAGTTTCGACTTCATCAAAACTATACAAAGCATTCAGTATTTATTGGTAGTCGGCAAAGAAATTAAATGCTATACTTTTGGCAAATTTGTTTGCTACTTATCTGCTAAGTGAATCTACCGGATATGCCTTGTAAGTGCTAGAAATAAAAGATTGTAATCAATAAAACATAAAGAGACAATACCGTAAATTAGATTTTAACTCTTGATTTATGAGGCTTATAGGTTAAGACGGCAGATAAGTTTAATAAATGGAACATCTAAATTTCGGTTTGATAGTTACACAGCTTTGAGAATATCTGTTTCTTAAACATCTTGTAACTTTTTACGATTCTCGATAAGCTTTGGCTGTAATTAATTTGAGCGTAAGCGTTCAGAAGTTTGTTTTCTAAATATACCCTACATAGGAGAAAATTAATCATGAATCAACGTGGTGTTACTGTATGGTTCACTGGTTTAAGTGGTGCAGGAAAAACCACTATTACTAAAGCAGTTGCTGAAAAACTTCGTGCCCAAGATTGTAAATTAGAAATCCTTGATGGTGACGTAGTACGTGAAAATCTAACTAAGGGGTTAGGTTTCAGTAAAGCTGATAGAGATGAAAATGTTCGCCGAATTGGTTTTGTTTCCCATCTCTTGACTCGTAATGGTGTAATTGTATTAGTATCTGCAATTTCTCCTTATAGGGAAATTCGAGAAGAACTTAAGCAGAAAATAGGAGATTTTGTTGAAGTTTATGTTAATGCTCCTTTAACAGTTTGCGAAGAGCGAGATGTTAAGGGACTTTACAAGCGAGCGCGTGCGGGAGAAATTAAGAACTTTACCGGAATTAGCGATCCTTACGAACCACCCCTTAACCCTACTATTGAATGTCGCACCGATCTTGAAGAGTTAGAAGAGAGTGTGGCAAAAATCTTCAATAAATTAGAAGAGTTGGGTTATCTCGATACAGCGGTAGAAATGCAAGCTGTTTAAACAACTTCTATTGAAGAAAGTTAAGTATAGGGGTTTGTGGCAAACCGCAAACACTCGAATTGAAGTTATCTTTTACACTTCGAGAACCCCCGATTTTTGTTGAAATATCATCATCTATAAAATATGCAAAACCTAACTTTAGAGAATCATCAACAGGGCACAATTTCTGAAAATGACGAGTTAGTCAACCGTATTGCCACATCTAAACAGCAAGCTGAATTTTTAGATAAAGCTGATTCTTTGCCTCGAATCCAACTCGATAAACGGGCAACTTCAGATTTAGAAATGATTGCCATCGGTGGCTTTAGTCCACTCCAGGGCTTTTTAGAACAAGCTGATTATGATTCAGTAGTTGAAAATATGCGTCTGGCTAACGGTCAACCCTGGTCTATTCCTGTTACTCTCTCTGTAAATGAAGAAGTAGCAGCATCTTTAAAAGAAGGCAGTTTAATTCGTTTAGACGATCCCACCGGGCGTTTTATTGGTGTTTTAGAACTAACTCAGAAATATCGCTACGATAAAACTCGCGAAGCTATTAAAGTTTACCGTACTGACGAAGATAAACACCCTGGCGTAAAAGTCGTATACGAACAGGGAGAAATTAATTTAGCAGGTCCAGTTTGGTTGCTACAAAGGGACGATCATCCTAATTTTCCAAGTTACCAAATTGACCCGGCAGTTTCCCGGGCTATGTTTAAAGAAAGAGGTTGGAAAACCGTAGTTGGTTTCCAAACTCGTAACCCAATTCACCGCGCCCACGAATACATCATCAAGTGCGCTTTAGAAACAGTTGATGGTTTGTTCCTTCATCCTTTAGTTGGTGCAACCAAAAGCGACGACATCCCCGCAGAAGTACGGATGCGTTGCTATGAAATTATGATGGAACACTACTTCCCCAATGACCGGGTAATTTTAGCTATTAACCCCGCAGCAATGCGTTATGCAGGTCCTAGAGAAGCTATTTTCCACGCCTTAGTGCGTAGGAACTATGGCTGTACTCACTTTATCGTTGGACGCGATCATGCTGGTGTGGGAGACTACTACGGTACCTATGATGCTCAACATATTTTTGATCAGTTTCAACCAGGGGAATTAGGTATTACACCGATGAAGTTTGAACACGCTTTTTACTGTACTCGTACTGAGTCAATGGCGACAGCAAAGACTAGCCCAAGTACCAAAGAAGAGCGAATTCATTTATCCGGAACCAAAGTACGTCAAATGCTCCGTAATGGTGAATTACCACCACCTCAGTTTTCTCGACCTCAAGTGGCTGCAGAATTGATTAAAGCTATGCAGGATAAAGGTTGATAAGAAAAGTATAAAGTATAACTAGTTTTTTCCCATCCCTTAAAAAGATAATCTTAAGGGATGGGATTGACATAGATACAGCACGTATGCTTGTACATGAGGTACAAGACAAGCAGGGGGAGCAGGGGGAGCAGGGGGAGCAGAGGGAGAGATGTATTGGTATGTGACGGTTTTAAATGTACCTCATATAGATGAAATCTGCTGTAAGCTAAAATTTGTATTTTTTGAGAATACAATCTCTACTGAAAAGCTAGTAAAAAAAAATACAATAGACGCATATGCGTAGAGACATTACACCTGGTAACGTCTCTACAATTTGTATGGCACTAAAATTTTACAACTATGCTGGGTTAAGTTATTTTATCACCCATTTTCTACTCATCTCAGCAAATTTTGGGAAGGTTACGAACTAAAGATTTGTATCAGTAGCTAAATCTGCGGCAAGTAAACGCTCCTGCTTGGCAATCCGCCGCTCGTGCCATTCTAGACCAATCATAATAGCTATTACCATAGTTTGAGCAGGTTCTTCCATCTGAGTGATAATCCAACCATATACAAACAGCGTCATCAGATTAAACCTGGAAAAGTCATCCTTGGCAATACGATTCCACACAATATAAGCCAGGTACAAATAAGCCGCTAAACCTAAAAATCCTAAATCTCCCCAAATTCCAGCCAGCATCCAAACTTGGAATGCACTCGTAAACGATTGGCTTGTTCAGGAATCTTCCTTCTTCATTCCTATGTTCAGTTGGGCTGGAATTTGGGGAGATTTAGGATTTTTAGGTTTAGCGGCTTATT
>JBCBQE010000607.1:0-4591 GCA_039820385.1 Cyanobacteria bacterium J06635_10 | reverse complement strand
CTGTACCGACGTATATCTTGTCTTGCACAAGTCTTGCATAATACACGGTCAGTCGCAGTTGAAATAACGCCAGTTAGCCTATAAAAAGAGTTTTAGCTTAGTTGTTATTTTAGCGGGGAAATTTATAGATTTTTGTGAAAAAATAATTGGTCCTAGCTATGGGATTCTTGATTCAGATGTGAAAACCAGGCAATTATTAGATGAATCGAGAACCCGCAAAACAGCATATAGCTGCCTTCTTTCCTTTGAACTAAAAAGCGCGGACGGCTCAGCCCCGAGATGGAGCCTTAAATGCAGGGGCAGGCTTTAAAACAAATTACTAGTTGTGTCTACGGCATCGATCTATAATAAGCCTGCCCGGGGTCCCCAAGAAATTTTTTCTTCTAAAAGATTTCTTGGGGTGCCCCTGCCCATTTTTTTACGAAAATTTTAGCCGTGCAAGCCTACTGATGGATAACCGCTCCCATGCGACCATTCAAGTAGGAAGTAATGTCCTACCATTAAATGGCTCTAAATCGTAGTAAAATGGAGTCAACAGTAATAAAAAAAATATGAACAAAAAATTCAAAAAGAAGCCAAAAAAGTAGTTAACAATTCACTTTAAATCGGTAATAATAGAATTAATCAAATAAAAGCCCGCCACGGGGTCGCGGCGCGAAGTGTCTCCGGAGCGCGTAGCCTGTCCGAAGCGCGAAGCGTCTCCTGCCTTCGCAGCGTGTCCGATAGGACATAGGAGATACAAGTGGTACTCAAGAAAAAGAAAGGTTTCAACATAGATTCAAAGTCTCAAGAAAATAGACTGTGGACCCAAGCTCAGATATTCAAAGGCTTCGAGGAAACAAAAACTAAATATAACGAAGTGATTCACTTCTTTTTCTTGTTAGTTGCCACCGACCCCAGTGGTGCAGAACTTTCAAGCAGTAAAGACCGATGGAGATATTACGAATTGCTAGTAAAAGGGGAATCTGCAACATTTCCCTTACCTGACGAATTCAACGGTTTTCCGGCTGTTTTGATGCGGGCTGCGATTCGTAAAGCAATTGGTGCGTACAAGTCTTGGAAATCCAACTACGACAGATGGAATAACCGTCCAAAGCCTCACTTGCACCACTTTCCACCAGTTCAACCTAGAAGCTTTTATTTCTCCTTGCAGTATGACTCTGGGATGTGGAAAGAAGATTCCGGTTCAGATATCATGCTCAAGGTGTTGATTGGTGGTCAATGGAAATGGATCAAGTTTCGTTATAACGGTAGAACCTTTGGTAAAGAATGGGTCAAAGGTGCCCCATCTGTCGTTTGTAAACGAGGGATGATGTTTATCACATTTCCTCATGAGAAATATATTCCGGCAACAGGAGGATTAAAAACAGTCTGCAAGCAGAACACACTTCGTTTTGCAGCGATTGACATAGACTTAGATATTCACGCAGCAATAGTTTCTATCTTGGAAGTAGAAGATAATTCTGTTCGGGAAATAGCGAGACACTTCATCAAAAACCCTTCAGAAATAAATCTTAGGAAGCGCGACTTGGGTAGAATTGCTCAAACCATGAACAAAACTGGCATCATTCATGAAGGTTTCTGCTTTAAAAAGTGGGAAAAAATTCGTCTTCGTGAAGCACAGATGGGACGCAAGGTGGCACGTCAAATTGTCAACTTGTTGGCGGGATATGGATGTAAATTTGTTGCTTGCGAGCATTTAGCAAACTTGCGACCTTGTATCGGTAAGTATTCCCGCCGTTCAAACCAAAAACGTAGCTATTGGTTGAAGTCAAAAATCTTCAATAACGTCCGAACTTCCGCTTTCGGGGATTATGGGATTCTGACAACTCGCGTCAACCCAAGAAACACATCAAAATTAGATCCTTGGGGAAATCCTGTTCATCGTAGCAATGAGATTCCAAAAACTTTGATAGAGGGAAGTGAAGTGTATAATCCCGGAGCGACATGGGTAAAAACCAGTTCTGGATATACTGCTCATTCGGGCGTAAATGCAGCCAGAAACATTGGAATGAGAGCTATTCTGCGACATAAAACTAACCTCGAATTCGTTCGAGGGAAAGCCTAGATTAGTGATTTTCTAGGTGTGCAATCTTGGCTTGTAAAGAGTTCGCTGGCTCTCTCAGATTGTATCAGGACTTTGAGCGATTGACCTATCGGTTTCTAGTAATTATCGGCTCAATGGTGGCTGAGTCTACGACTCCCCGGCTACTGAGTTTGGAACTATACAAGAGATCGAGGAACGTAACACTAATTGTAATGAGTTTTCGGATTTATTACGGTTTTTAGGTCGCTCTGGTAAGTGTTGACGTCCTAGAGCAGCAGACGCGCTACTTACCTTGATTGCTGGTAAAACAGAAGATAAAGTTGCGACTACGGAAACCACCGTAACGCAATATCTCCCCACTGCGCAGGCTCAAAAAATCTACCGATCTCGCTCGCGCGCATTCCATAAAAGCTTCCGTAAAAGAAAAAGACGTGGACTTATATCAGTTATTTAAAACACGAAGACCAATTATTGGTGTGGTTCACCTGTTACCACTGCCTACCTCGCCGCGTTGGGGAGGTAGTCTCAAAGCAGTAATAGACCGTGCAGAACAAGAAGCGGTCGCCCTTGCTAGTGGGGGAGTTGACGGCATTATTGTTGAGAATTTTTTTGATGCACCGTTTACTAAGAATCAGGTAGATCCAGCGGTTGTCAGTACCATGACTATTGTGGTACAGCGAATACAAAATCTTGTAACTCTACCTCTAGGCTTAAATGTTTTGCGGAATGATGCCAAAAGTGCGATCGCCATCGCGAGTTGTACAGGAGCGCAATTTATCCGGGTAAACGTGTTAACTGGCGTAATGGCAACAGATCAAGGATTAATTGAAGGAGAAGCCCATCAATTACTAAAATACCGTCGAGAATTGGGCAGTGAAGTCAAAATTCTTGCCGATGTGTTGGTGAAGCACGCTCGTCCTTTGGGTTCAGTCAACTTGACTACCGCCGTCCAAGATACAATCGAACGTGGATTAGCGGATGCGGTAATTTTGTCAGGCTGGGCTACAGGTAATCCTCCCAATTGCGAAGACTTAGAATTAGCATCTAATGCAGCAAAAGGTACTCCGGTATTTGTTGGTAGTGGAGCAAGTTGGGATAATATTGCTTCACTAATGCAAGCTGCCGATGGTGTCATAGTTTCCAGTTCTCTGAAGCGTCACGGTAGTCGCGAACAAACAATTGATCCGATCCGTGTCAGTCAATTCGTGGAAGCTGCACGGTGCAATTTTAATTCCAAAGGTGAAACCGAATCAATTTCTTCTCTCAAGCTGCATTCTTAGGAACAGAAATTGGGAATAGGAGTGGTTCGGACTTGTAGTGATTAGTAACAAATTCAATGATTAACAATATTTTATTGTTTGAATCCTTGAGGACTATTTATTCTAAGTCCAGTTAGCCTAGAATTAATTTCCTAAGCTTTGAGCTAATCATAGTTTCAACTAAATCTAACTATGATATACCGGATTTTAATTACTGCCGGAATACAAACTTAGAATGATACATCATGCATTGATTCTCGACCTTTGATTTCCTAATCCCAATTAATAATGTTTTAGCTTATGATTCGTCGTCGTTCTACTCCTTGGATTCATCGCTTCTCGCGTTTACTAATCGCAGGAATTGCTTCCTGTGGTGCTTTAGTTACGGGTTATTTGACCATAGTTAAGTTGACAGGAGGAGAAGCTGCTTGTACTGCCTCTGCTGCTGCTGGAGGTTCCGGTGCTGGATGTAATAGCGTTCTTTCTAGCCCTTGGGCAACAGTTCTCGGACAACCATTAGCTTTGTTTGGCTTTCTAGCATATTTTAGTATGCTAGTATTTGCTCTTGCGCCTTTGCTTCTTAAAGGTGCTGAGAATAAAGAACAGCGACTAAAGGTAGAAAATTTAACATGGACATTTCTGCTTATAGGCTCAATTTCCATGACGGTTTTCAGCAGTTATCTAATGTATGTGCTGTTTAGCCAAATCAAAACAATTTGTCCCTACTGTATTGCATCAGCTTTATTTTCCCTAACGATGCTGGTATTAACTGTTATCGGCCGTGTTTGGGAAGATATAGGACAAATCTTATTTACTGGAGTTATTGTCGGCATGGTAACGCTGATAGGTACATTAGGCGTTTATGCTGGTGTTACAGCCGATGGAACTCCTGCTCAGTCAGATACAGGCGGAGCAATTAGTTTTATTCCCAAAGAGAATCCTAAACCAGGAGTTGGTTGGGAAATCACGACTACCTCTGGAGAAGCGGAAATTGCATTAGCCCGTCACCTCAAAGAAATTGGTGCCAAAGAATACATTGCTTGGTGGTGTCCTCATTGCCACGATCAAAAGCTATTATTTGGTAAGGAAGCTTATAAAGAAGTTCCTTACACAGATTGTGCTCCGGCTAATAATCCCAATGCTCAAAAACCGGAGTGTAAAGCTGCTGGTATTCAAAGCTATCCTACTTGGATAATAAAGTTAGTAGAACCTTCATAACCAGAAACTTTTGCTAATTCCTCAAGACTCTGTGCTCCCTGATAGGTTTTACCCTTTATTATCCAAG
>JBCBQE010000606.1:0-4595 GCA_039820385.1 Cyanobacteria bacterium J06635_10 | reverse complement strand
TTATTTAACAAAAAATAGCTATGGCTAATCTAATAGAAAAAAAAATCCAACAATTTTCGGTTATAGAAGCCTCTACATTGTTAAGAAAAATCAATTCCAAAATTAAAAATGATTGGGATGAAATTGAATTAACCAATAATTGGAATGCAGTAATATGGGCACAAAAAAGATTACTTGTAAATCATGAGTATCGCTTTATTTATTGTGCAATTCCAAAAAATGCATCTAGCAGTTTAATGAAAGCTATAGTTAGTATAAGTAATTCAAAAAGAAAAAAACAACTTTTAAATTCTTCAAGAGATACTATTCGTAATTATGTAGAACTTAACTATAGCTTGGCTAGCTATACTTATGCAGAAGCTAGTAAAATAATTAATAGCGATTACTTTAAATTCGTCATAGTTCGGAATCCTTGGGCACGTTTGGTATCTACTTATCTAAATTTATTTGTTCGATTTCACGAGCATGGACGACCTACTGATTTAGTTAGAGATTCAGTAAAATATATATCTGGAGAAGATGTAAAAAATAGAGATTCGATTAATATTACTTTTGAACAGTTGATCGATTACCTATGTGCTACGGAAGATAGATATCTAGACCAACATTGTATACCTCAGTACTTATTTTTGGGTGGAATTAATGACTATTTTGTAGCTCGGATGGAGAACTTATCTGAAGATTTAGAGCGCATACAAAATAAATTAAATCTATCTTTAGAATTGCCTAAGTTAAATAAAACAGAATATTCTTCATCGTCAAATAACCAGCAAAATTTTGCAAAAATTTCAGCATCTGAATTTAGGAATTGGAAAACTACCCTGCCTGATTATAAACAATTCTATACACCAGAACTAATTGATTTAGTTAGTCAAAGATACGCACAAGATATAGAAATGTTTGGGTATAATTTTGCCGATATTAATAGATATACTTCAAACTATTTAACTATAGGAAAGAGTAAATGAACTATGATTTTAAGCCATTAGTAAGTATCATTATCAACAACTATAATTACGAGCGCTTCTTACCAGAAGCGATTGACAGCGCGATCGATCAAACTTACCAAAAAACTGAAGTTATTGTTGTCGATGACTGTTCCACCGACAACTCCCGGGATGTAATCGCCTCTTATGGTGACAAAGTGATTCCCATTTACCATCAAGAAAATGGTAAACAAGCCGCAGCTTTTAATAGTGGATTTGCAATTAGTAAAGGTGAAATAATCATCTTTTTAGATGCAGATGACTACCTTTACTCGGACACAGTAGAACGTATTGTTTCAGTGTGGAAACCAAATCTTGCTAAAGTGCATTACCGCTTACAAGTGGTAGACACCCACAGGAAATCTTTAGGGTTTTCTTATCCCCAGGGTGATAAACCGTTATCTAGTGGCGAAGTTTGGCGGACTATTTTGGAAGTAGGCTGTCATCCAGGTGTAGCTACCAGTGGTAATGCCCTTAATCGCAAAGCATTAGAGCAAGTTTTTCCAATTCCCGACGAGTACAAGCTAATTGCTGACGACTATCTTTCAATACTAGTTCCCTTTTACGGTGAAATTGTTGCTATTGATGAACCCCAAGCGGCTTATCGGATTCATACCAGCAATCAGTGGGCTTTAGCTACCGTAACAGCAGAGCGCTTCCAAAGGTTTGTGCGCCACGATTTGCAGAACTACCAGATATTGTTAAAAAAAGCAAATGAATTGGGCTATGAATTGCCTAAAGACTTTGAACAACGCTCTATAGGGCGTTTATGGTCTAGAATGGCATCTTTGCGTTTAGATCCTCAAAATCACCTCATTCCTGAAGATAACTCTCTGGAACTAATTTATTTAGGTATCCGTTCGCTGTGGAAGTATTCAGATTATAACTTGCTTAAAAAACTAATCTTTAGTTTGTGGTTTATTTGGGTGGGATTGATGCCTTTTGCCTTGGCGAAAATGGCAATTATTTGGTTATTTGTCCCCCATAAGCGCCCCAAACTAGGCTTTGGTTTCATGAAAAAGTCCAATGCAAACTTACCAAAACAGGAGTTAGTATGACTAATCCGATACGCGTACTGTTCGTTAGCCATGCCTATGTAGTGGGCGTTAATCAAGGCAAACTTGATGCGATCGCCAAAACTGGTAAAGCTGAAGTCGGGTTACTTGTTCCTAAGCAATGGTATGCTCCTTCTTGGAATAAGAAATTTGAACTTGAACAGCCATATCCGCAAATAAAAATTTATCCGGCTCAGGTATTTTTTTCCGGAAAAGCCGGTGCTTGTATCTATTCCCCCTTGGCTATCTTGAAAGCAATCAATGACTTTCGTCCAGATATAATACAAGTTGAAGAAGAGGTATTTTCAGTTTCAGCCTTTCAAATTGCTTTATGTGCAAGACTATTCAAGATTCCATCGGTTTTCTTCGGTTGGGAGAATATGGATCGAAAGTTAGTACTTCGCTACTGGCTTCGTAAATATATCTTGAATACAGCACAATACCTGATTACTGGTAATTGCGAAGGTGCAGAGTTAGTCAAAAAATGGGGTTATCAAGGCCCTGTTGAAGTAATGCCGCAGTTGGGAGTAGATGCCGAATTATTTTCTCCTGCGGAAGCAAAGGCAGATAACTCTGAATTTTCCATTGGTTTTGTTGGACGTTTGTCTCATCAAAAAGGCATTGATACATTAATATCCGCAGCTCGCATTTTACTAGAACTTGGTCACCGTTTCCGAATTATTTTATGCGGCTCTGGCTCTGATGAAGCAATTTTCAGAGAGCAGGCAGAAAAAAATAATGTCAATGAACTGATTACCTGGCGAGGTGCAGTACGCCATGACGAAGTTCCCCAGGAAATGGCGAAATTTGATGTATTGGTTTTGCCTTCACGAGCAGTTGCAACTTGGAAAGAGCAATTTGGCCACGTTTTAATTGAGGCAATGGCAATGAGGATACCAGTTGTTGGCTCTACTTGTGGAGAAATTCCCAATGTAATTGCGAAATCCGATTTGGTGTTCCCTCAAGGAAATGCTCAAGAGCTCGCAGCTATTTTAGCACGCCTTATTTCCGAACCTGATTGGTACTCAGAAGTCGCACAATACTGCTTTGATAGAGCACACCAATGCTATACCCACGAAGGAATAGCCGAAAGATTAATTGAGTTATGGCACAATGCCATTAAACTCCAAGGTGACTCAAAGAAGGCAGATTCATCAACATCAGTTTCTACAAATGTTTTAGGGGCTTCCAAATAATTAAAGCACCGTCACAGGAGTTAGCAATGCGTGTAGCAATTGTCCGTAGAGCACCCCGAGCTTCCTTCAGCATGGATGTTTATGCTGATGGCTTAGTAAGTGGTTTAAAAGCTATTAAACCGGAGTGGGAAATTATTGAATTAGCCCCCGAAACCCCAGACAATTCAAAAAAGAGTCATGCTTTCTTAAATGGCTTAAAAAAGTATTATCAACGCTACTGGAAGTTTCCTAATTTTCTCAGAAAACAGAAAGTAGACGTTTTTCATATCATGGATCAAACTGACGGCTATCTTGTTTCTTGGCTCAAAAGTTCTTCTGCGCCTGTCATTATAACCTGCCATGATTTGATCAATTTGGTTATGCCTGAAAGCTTTAAAGGAAGGGCACGTTTTCCTCTGTTGAGCATGACAACCTGGAAATTAGCTGTCAAAGGAATGGAAGGTGCCGAGCATATCGTATCTGTTTCCTCTCATACGGCAAAAGATACTATAGAAAACCTCAAAGTCAATCCAAAGCAAATAACAGTTGTTCCCAATGCAGTTGACTCCATGTTTCGTACTATTAGTACCGAGGAAGTCAAATCTTTTCGACAACACATCGGCATTTCTCCTGAGACAATATGTTTGCTCAATGTAGGCTCTAATAATTTACGTAAAAACGTTTCCACCATCCTTAAAGTTGTAGCACTGTTAAAAAACAAGGGAATATCCGTACATTTTTGGAAAGTAGGCGTTAAATTTAATGCCGATCAAGAGGATTTTATTCAAACCCATGACCTGAAAAATTGCGTCTCCTACTTAGGAATACCAGAGGAAGAAACTCTTGTTAAAATCTATAATTCTGCTGATGTACTCTTAGCTCCTTCATCTTATGAGGGATTTGGGCTAACAGTTTTAGAGGCAATGGCTTGCGGAACACCAGTGATTGCTTCTAATGTCACATCTCTACCAGAAGTTGTTGGTGATGCTGGTATTTTGGTCGATCCTGAAGATAGTTCAGCGATCGCCCTTGCAGTACAGCGTATTTATGAAGATAATTCCTATCGTAAATCACTTATAGAAAAAGGATTGTCAAGAGCAAAATTGTTTACATGGGAGAAAACAGCGGAGCAAATAGCTACCGTTTACGAACAAAGTCTGAAAAATAAAAAAATATAATTCTATCGGCTGAATGTAAAATCAGCACTGAAGGATTATTTATGATTAGGAACCCAGTTAGAGAAAAGCCTTTTTGCTGACTCTTTTGAGTTGTAATTTATTTGAAACAATCAAACAGGATTCCTAGAACTTATAAGTAAAGTCAAAATATCTATTATCAAGTTGATAATTCATAAATAAAAATTTTCCCTCTAGATAATA
>JBCBQE010000605.1:0-4600 GCA_039820385.1 Cyanobacteria bacterium J06635_10 | reverse complement strand
TCTCGGCACCAAAGTGGGTATGACTCAGGTTTTTGACGACGCGGGAGCAGCGATTCCCGTCACCGTCGTTCAAGCCGGGCCATGTACTGTAACCCAAATTAAAACAAAGCAGACCGACGGTTACTCCGCCATTCAATTAGCATATGGTGAAGTAAAAGCAAAAGCACTAAACAAGCCGAAGCTAGGGCATTTAGCAAAATCATCTGCCCCTCCGTTACGACATTTAGAAGAATATCGCGCCCAGAATACAGATGATTATTCCTTGGGTCAACAAATTAGTGCTGATATCTTTGATGCAGGTCAGATAGTAGATGTAATCGGTACAAGTATCGGTCGCGGTTTCGCTGGTAACCAGAAGCGTAACAAATTTGGTAGAGGACCAATGTCTCACGGTTCTAAAAACCATAGAGAACCTGGTTCCATCGGTGCTGGTACAACACCAGGTCGTGTTTATCCCGGAAAGCGGATGGCAGGACGTTTGGGGGGCAAGCGTATTACGGTTCGCAAGCTCAAAGTTGTACGAGTCGATGCAGAGAAAAATTTATTGTTAATTAAGGGAGCTATACCTGGCAAACCAGGAGCATTAGTTAATGTCGTGCCCGCTAAAGAGGTGAAATAGTCATTTGATTTTGGATGCCGGGATTTAACAATCCTCAAAATCAAAATTTACATATTTAGTTGGTAACGCTAAAAATGTATCTCTAAACACAAATATCAAATGACTAAAGGTAAGAGGACTCAAAAATGGTAGATTGTGCAGTTAAAAACTGGCAGGGAGACGAAGTAGGGCAGAAAACCTTGGATTTGAAAGTAGCCAAGGAAGAGACTGCCTCTCATATCGTACATAGAGCCTTAGTTCGACAAATGACTAATGCTCGCCAAGGAAATGCCAGTACTAAAACCCGTGCTGAAGTTAGAGGTGGTGGCCGCAAACCCTGGAGACAAAAGGGAACTGGACGTGCTCGTGCAGGTTCTACTCGTTCTCCATTATGGCGTGGTGGTGGTGTAATCTTTGGACCAAAACCCAAAGAATACAACTTGAATATGAACCGTAAAGAACGCCGTTTAGCATTACGGACAGCTTTCGCCAGTCGTGTAGATGACATGATTGTAGTAGAAGAGTTCAGCGAACAAATACAGCGTCCTAAAACAAAAGAATTAGTACAAGCTATTTCTCGTTGGGGTTCTCAACCAGAACAGAAGACTTTATTAATTTTGTCCGAACGTTCTGAAAATATATATTTATCAGCCCGCAATATAGAAAACGTAAAATTGATTGAGGCTAACCAACTTAACGTTTTCGATTTGCTCCATGCAGACAAAATTGTAGTCAGTGCATCAGCATTAGATAAAATTCAGGAGGTCTACAGTGCCTAAATTTGACCCCCGCAATCTTCCCGACTTAGTCCGTCGTCCGATTGTGACCGAAAAGGCGACAATCCTGATGGAGCAGAACAAATATACTTTTGAAGTGTTGCCAAAAGCAACTAAAACTCAAATAAAAGCAGCAATTGAAGACTTATTTGATGTCAAAATTTTAAAAGTAAATACCAACCTACAGCCTCGGAAAAAAAAGCGCGTCGGTAGATTTATTGGATTTAAACCCCAGTACAAACGAGCGATCGTCACCGTAGCATCCGGGGATGAAGACAAGATTCGTCAGGTACTCTTCCCAGACGTTTAATTAACAATCAGCCAAAGGGTATTGTTTGTGGAGTTAAGAGCTCGCGGAGTTAAGAGATCGCGGAATCAAAAATTTCTTCCCCATCTCCCCATCTCCCCATCTCCCCATCTCCCCATCTCCCCTTGTCCTCATCTCCAGACTAATTTCTAAATAATTTTAAAACTATGGGTACTCGTTCTTTTCGTCCCTACACCCCCAGTAACCGTCAAGCGACAACTTCCGACTTCGCGGAAATTACAAAATCCAAGCCGGAAAAATCCTTAACCCAACGCATTCATCGGGCTAAAGGTAGAAATAATCGTGGTGTAATTACCAGTCGTCGCCGGGGTGGCGGACATAAACGTCTTTATCGAATTATCGATTTTAAAAGAGATAAGCGGGGTATTCCCGCAACAGTTGAAGCGATTGAATACGATCCAAACCGTAATGCAAGAATTGCCCTCGTAGTTTACGAAGACGGCGAGAAGCGTTATATCTTGCATCCGAATGGATTGAAGGTAGGTACTACAATAATAGCCGGTCCAGATTCTCCAATTGAAACCGGCAACGCCTTACCTTTATCAAATATGCCCTTGGGTACCAGCGTTCACAACGTAGAATTGGTTGCCGGAAAAGGCGGTCAAGTAGTACGTTCAGCTGGTGCGAATGCTCAAGTAATGGCAAAAGATGGTAATTACGTGACCTTAAAATTGCCTTCAGGAGAAGTTCGCATGATTAGGCGTGAATGCTACGCCACCATCGGACAAGTTGGCAACATTGAAGGCAGAAACCAAAGCTTGGGTAAAGCAGGTCGCAATCGTTGGAGAGGTCGCCGTCCCAAGGTTAGAGGAAGTGTGATGAACCCCTGCGACCACCCCCACGGTGGTGGTGAAGGACGCGCTCCAATTGGTCGTAGCGGTCCTGTGACTCCTTGGGGTAAACCTACTTTGGGTAAGAAAACCCGCAAACCCAAGAAAGCAAGTAGTAAATTAATTGTTCGTCGTCGTCGTAAATCCGGAAAACGGGGACGTGGCGGTCGTCAATCTTAGAATTTTGGATTTTAGATTTTGGATTTTGGATTGGAATGAAAATCTTTTCGATTAATTCCCGGTTTGGGGGAGCCGAACAGCTCCCTGGTAATTACTTCAAGGTAGAGTTTATTCATAGCGATCGAGACGATCGCACCACCAAATAAAAAAATCTATAATTCCAAAATCTGAAATTCAAAATCTATAATCCAAAATCTGTCTTGGAAAGTTTGGGGGAAGAAAATCTACACCCCCAACTTTCCGCAAAATCTAAAATCTAAAATCCACATTGTCCTATGGGTCGTTCTCTTAAAAAAGGTCCTTTTATTGCGGACCATTTACTGAAAAAAATCGATAAGCTCAACGAAACCAATAAAAAAGAAGTGATCAAAACTTGGTCGAGAGCTTCAACAATTTTGCCTATGATGGTTGGTCATACCATCGCCGTTCATAACGGAAAACAGCACGTTCCAGTTTTTATCAGCGACCAAATGGTCGGTCATAAATTAGGAGAATTTGCTCCTACTCGTACTTATAGAGGTCACTCTAGAGATAGAAAAGGAGGAAGATAATCGACATTGCCGTCTAGTACCTCCATGAAATTGGCAATTCGGTGAGATTTATTATGGCTACTGATACTAAAGAAATAAAAGCGATCGCTAGATATATACGTATGTCCCCCTTTAAAGTACGTCGCGTACTTGACCAAATTAGGGGACGCTCCTACCGGGAAGCACTGATAATTTTAGAGTTCATGCCTTATAGAGCCTGCGACCCAGTATTAAAAGTTCTTAGAAGTGCTGCTGCGAATGCCGAACACAACGAAGGATTAGATAGAGCATCTTTAATTGTTTCCACAGCATTCGCAGATCAAGGTCCAGTATTCAAGCGCTATCAGCCTAGAGCCCAGGGTCGTGCTTATCAAATTCGCAAACCCACATGTCATATAACTGTTGCCGTGTCTGCCGATCCCGAAGCGGCGTAAGTAAGCACTCAAAAAAAACAATTCATGAAGAATCGAGTGCGAATATATTTTAGAGGAAGCAAAAGTGGGACAAAAGATTAATCCAATTGGATTTCGCCTGGGAATTACAAAAGAACATCAATCTCGTTGGTTTGCCGACCCTTCTAGGTATCCAGAATTACTTCAAGAAGATTATAAACTTCGCGAGTATATAGATAAGAAATTGGGGAGAAGGGCTCAAAATAACGCCGGTATTTCTGAAGTGAAGATTGAGCGTAAAGCAGATCAGATTGATTTAGAAGTACGTACAGCAAGACCTGGTGTAGTAGTAGGTCGAGGCGGACAAGGTATTGAAGCATTACGCACCGGATTGCAAAAAGAATTGGGCGGTAATCGTCAAATTCGTATCAACGTTGTTGAAGTACAGCGCGTTGATGCAGATGCCTTTTTAATTGGCGAGTACATCGCACAACAACTTGAACGTCGGGTTTCCTTCCGAAGAGTAGTACGTCAAGCTATTCAGCGCGCGCAACGTGCGGGCGTGCAGGGAATCAAAATTCAGGTTAGCGGACGCTTAAACGGTGCAGAAATTGCTCGTACAGAGTGGACTCGTGAGGGTAGAGTACCCCTACATACCTTACGGGCAAATATTGATTATGCCTACGTTACCGCTAAAACCATCTACGGTATACTTGGCATCAAAGTATGGGTATTCAAAGGAGAAGTAATTCCCGGAGAAGAAGAAGCTCCAACTTCTAACCCCAGAAACGAACGCGAACCCCGTCGCCGTCAAAACCGTCGTCGTCCTTCTTTTGAAGATCGTTCCAATGAAAATTAGTTGTTAGTGGATAGTGGTTAGTGGTTAGTGGATAGTGGTTAGTAGATAGTGGTTAGTGGTTAGTGAATAAATAAAAACTAATAACCAACAACCAACAACCAACAACT
>JBCBQE010000604.1:0-4617 GCA_039820385.1 Cyanobacteria bacterium J06635_10 | reverse complement strand
CTAATATCTGATTCCCAAATAATCCGCAAATCGTGGCATAAATAGATAAGAAAACTAATCCCTGAATGGTAATAGTAACGAAAATATTTTTTTGCTGATTTAGCCAATTTCTAATTAAAATAAAAATGGGCATTAGCTGCAACATTATGAGCAAATAATAAGCACCTGTGAATATTTCGCCTTTTAATATTGCACTGATAACTTCTGTATGGGAATTTCCATTGATAATTTTTAATCCTGTTGCTACACCAAACCAAAATAGAGTAGGAATAAGCAAACGGATTAAACGTTTTTTTAATAACGGTAATTTTGATTGTATTGAAGACTGGGCTATTTGACGTTCAAAAAGTAGAAAAGAAATAGTTATAAAAACTGGAACGGAAAATCTTAAAGGAGCAAATAAAGTTTCTAAAATTCCATTACTTGTGATAAAAGTAGACCGAGGAACAAAGATTGCATGATAGGATACTACCGAAGTAATACTTATTGCTTTGAGAAAATCTAAGAAAAAAAACCTTTCCGAAACTTCAGAAGAAAATCGGACTTTAGTTTGCTCTTTCATGTCAGTTAATGGAGTTAGGAGTTAGGAGTAATATCATATGGGGGCTAAGTAAGAAGTAAGAAGTAAGAAGTAAGAAGTAAAACTTTATGTTGGTAATAACCGCCATCTTTTCAATAGAGTTATATTGTAAGTAATTAACCGGAGTTGATATCATTTACCATAATTCTAGGTATTGATAAACCCGGTTTATTCAATCAAAGCGGGTTCCTTAAATTCTCATAAAGACTTTAGCCAAATCCATAGAGCCATTAGATGAAACGTTCAATATACCTTACGTCTATTCCCTTGCTCAACTCCACAAATCGTACTCAACATCAACCATAAAAGCGTATTTAAGCGAAAATCAAACAGCGTCACATCCACCAGATTAAAAAGTATCCAACTGACAAACACTAATAAATAACTGAAAAATATTAATTTATCTTCCTTGGGAATAACTCGCAGCAATCGAACACCTTTAATAAATATCCAACCCAGTAAACCGCAAAATAATAGCGTTGCCGGAAGTCCAGTTTCAGCTGATAACATTAAAAATAAATTGTGTGGATGACCCAACCATAGGTTCATTTTTGTCTGATATATATCCGAAAAATTACGTAAACCCCAACCCGTCCAAGGACGTTGCATCGTCAATGACCAAGCAAACTTCCATTGAGTTGTACGCATTAAAGCAATAGGTCTATCTGGGTATAATTGGTCATTGAAGCGTGCCCAGAAGAAAGTAGGAACAACTTTACGAAATAACTCTGCAATGGTTGGAGGTGCAAAAGCAGCCAAAAGCACGCTAGTAGCGATCCCCATAACAACTGCCACAATTAAGCGCCAACCTTGGTAAACAGCATAAGCTAAACAAGCTACTAAAGCAATTACCCATGCATTGCGAGAGTTAGTTAAAATTAACCCCGCAAAGTTGGTAATTACCGCTAGTGAGAGGAAGAGGAGGGGAAAACTCCTTTTTCTAAATTTTCCCCATTCCTGCAACCATAAACCAACACTTAAGATAAAGGCGATCGCCAGATAACCAGCTAAAGTATTGGCGTACATAAAAACCGAAGCCATACGTAGTGGTGGGTTTCCTCCAGCTACTAGCTTCCAACCCAAGATGTTACTCCACAACCCTGAAGTACTCCATCCTAAAAATAACTGTCCGATACCGAGAATTACAACTGGTAGGGAATTTATCGTTAAAATCCATGATATTTGCTTTAATTGCGCCGTTGTTTGGATTAAATGACTCCAACCGGCAAATAATAAAAAGAAAGGTAGTAAATTAAATAAGCCCAGAAAAGCTGTTAGTTTATCCGATGCAAAACCAACGGTAATTACCAATAGTATGCTTAAAAGAATAAATCCTCGGTAGAAGGGATTTTTAAGAATCTGGCGGTATTCCCCCACACAGGTTATTAAAGCACTTAATAATAAACCTACAGCACCCAAAGCTGGAAATAAAGGAAAGATAAATAATCCTAATTGTAAGCAATGCCAAGAAAATTGTAGTTTAGGGTCCCAATGTTGTAAATAAGACCATATACTTTTCGTCATTGATGAGTTTTGAGCAGTTATTATTTAATTGATAGCCATTCATGTTTATTTGTTGCTTAAACATAAGATATAGTGACGCTCAGTTTGTCAGCAATAACAACTAAGCGTCAAGAGCTTCCTAGATAATTTTTTCTCCTAAAAAAATTATCTAGGGTACCCCTCAACATCTTTCTATACCACCAGATTTTTTGACTGTTTCCTGGTAATTTCCAAAATTATTATTTTAAATCATACAATCAATCTAAATAATTTCACTTAAGCATCAAACCTTGAACCTAGAATAAAGAGGGAGAGAGGGAGAGGTAATTGGATGGGGTTTTAGACTCTCCTGCTTCGACCATAATTGATAATTGATCGTTGATAATTGATCGTTGATAAATTTATGCCATTTCCCAACATTCACCACGTGTTAAACGAATTTGAGCCAAAGTGAAGATAGTAGGAATAATTCGGCCATAATTAGTGGCGATCGCCCTCCATCCTAAATCAGCAAAAAACCAAGCCCACATCATCGGGCCAATAAATGCAAATATGTTTCTCACCGCACCGTAACGGGCCGCATTAAGAGCCATACCGCGTCGCGCTACTTGCAAAGTAGCATAACCTTGAAATTGCTTTGCGGCAGCCGCACCCCCTTTAATTGCTGCTTGTTTGGCAACTTGGTAAGTAGCTACATGAGTTGCAAACTGACGGGCAATTTGTTTGAGTAACATGGGTTGAATCACCGAAGTTATAGCTAAAGCACTACCGCCTTTAAAAATTAAACCCAAGGGATCTTTTTGTAAAGCAAGAGGCAAGGGTTCTTTTAATTGGGATTTTATTAACTGATGCTGTACCTTTTCGGTTAACTTTCTTTTTTCTCCTACAGGTAATTTCTTCCAAACTTTTCCTAAAAGATGTAAAAAAACTTCAGCTTCTAGATCGACAGTGGTTAAATCATCATAATAAGGAATTTTTAAATATTTGCACACCTGTAGCAAAGCTTCGCGGTAAGATACATGTTTACTACGTCCACGCAATACCGTCATTCCATCTGCCGCTAGGAAACGAAAACGTTCCTCAAGAGCATTCAACCAAGCTTGACGACTTTGACTTTGAACTTCTATAGGCTCCGGTGTTTGAAGGTAATCCAAAGGATTAAACTTACGACTAAATAGAATTGCAGTTAAATCTTGCAACTCTTCTTCTGTAGCTAACTCTAGTGCAGCCCTTAATTCATCCAATTTGCCTTACTCCGTTCCAAACATTTTTTCCCGTACTTTATTCTACTATTAGCTTTCAACACTCCTCGATCCAATGTACGGTTGCTGAAAACTAATAATTGTATACAACGAGCTATTGACTAATGACTGATATTGCAATAATAGGTGCCGGAATCGCGGGTTTAGTTTGCGCACAACAATTAACCCAAAGCGGATATTCGGTAAGGGTTATAGATAAATCCCGTGGAGTCGGCGGAAGAGTCGCTACGCGTCGTTTATTTGACACGAAAGCGGATCATGGTGCTTGTTATATTAAACCGAAAGGCGAAGTTTTACAACATCTGATAAAATTGCTGGTTCACAAAGGTGATTTAGAAGTTTGGACGGATACTCTTCACGTTCAAGATCGTTCTTCATCTCTTGTGGCTAACCCCCAATTATCTCTTCCCTACATCGCACCCGGTGGAATGAATGTTATAGCTAAATTTCTGGCACAAGGTTTAGATATAGATCGCCATCAACGTGTTGTTTCAATTATTCCTACTTCAGAAAATCAATGGCATTTAACAAGCGAAACGAACTTTGAATGTACAGCTTCATCTGTAGTCGTTGCTATTCCTGCACCACAAGCTGTGATGCTATTACAACCATTAGCAGAAAACTTATTAAATAATGATTTTTTTGAGCAACTATGTAGTGTTGAATTTTACCCCGCTATTACCGTAATGGCTGGATATCTCCAACAATCGCGCGAGCCTTTGGAATGGAAAGCAATTACTTTTAAGGAAAATGAAGTACTCGGATGGATTGGCTTAGATAGTAGCAAACGTCAAAATCAACAGCAACCGCATTTTGTCATACATAGTAGTGCCGACTTCGCCGAAAAATTTTTTGAATCAAAAGATTTGCAATCGGTGGGAGGAAAGATATTAGAAACCGCTGCTTCCACCTTAAACTTACAGTGGATCGATAATCCTCAATGGATGCAAGTACATCGCTGGCGATATGCTTTCCCTAAAACTCCCTTAGAACAAAATTATTTAGCAGCAGAAACATCTGTACCCTTAGTATGTTGTGGAGATTGGTGTGGTGGGGATCTTATCTCTAGCGCTATAGTTTCCGGAATCGCCGCAGCACAACATATTAACAATCAACTTCGTGCCCGTGAATTGCCGGGAGTTGATTTTCTTTATGCTTTGTAAATTGATCCTCGAATGAAATATTGGTACTTGTAAATCGCTGGCGATATGCTTTCACCAAAAATCTCTTAGCACAACATTGTTTAGCAGCAGAAACATCCTTACCCTTAAT
>JBCBQE010000603.1:0-4621 GCA_039820385.1 Cyanobacteria bacterium J06635_10 | reverse complement strand
GGCAAAATCGTTAGCATTCGTCCACCGTGTGACGGTGGGGAATTAAACCCATATGTTTTAGTTAAACCTAAGAACTAATCAGGGTAATTACTCATCAGCTTCATCGCTTACAGAGACACCAAGGGGACGAATGCTAACGATTTTGCCACCCATACGACTGATACGCAGCATTTCCTGATTCATGCGATTGTAAGGAACTTGGATAAAAACACTGCCACTAGTACGAAAAGGATAGTTGTTGAGATCGTTTTCGTCGTTTTGTTTTAACCCAGTTACCTCATAAACAAAAATCCGATTACCCGCAAGGGAACTGGATCTACCATTGATTACAGAAGTACCTAACATATATATCTCCCAATAGTTTTTCCTTATGCATTAGTGATGCTGGCGACTTTACCACCCATTTTTTGAATTTTTTGCAAGGTTGTTGATAGTTGATCGTAGGGAACTAAAAACGCTTTACTAATACGACGTACTTTTGGATACCTGGGCAAATTCATTCCAGATACTTCTATACGATAAATACGATTGTCTTGAGTGGTATTTTTAAAAGCTTTACTCGGAGCTACACCTTTAGTAGAAGCTTGATAACCCCAACCTTCACCACTTCCGGAAGGATTAATTACCGCCGAGCAGCTATTACGAGCCAAATCTGTCGCTAAACGAGATGTTTTACCCCCAACTTGAGAGCGATCGCTGTTGGCATAACCGCGATACATTTGAAACATCCTGGTAAAGCCAACGGTTTTTTGTTGGGGTTGTGTAGAAAAACCCCGGTAGTAAGGTACGATATTGTCGCCAAAATTTTCGTTATATTCAGCAGAATCAATATAAGAATTAATATCTGCTTCAAAACCCTTGTTTTGGTAGAGGTCAAGGTGATAAATTACTTCCGATTCATCATAGGGAGCACGACCGAGTAAATGTTTTAAATTCAACTCAATGGCACGAGTTTGGAAACTATTGTAAAGAAATTTAGACTTGTACAACTCTGAAGTTGCTACAGCACGGACAAATTCCCTAACTGTAATCGAGCCGTTACATAACAAAGATTCTGCACTTGTTAACCGCTCAGAAGCCATAATGTAATCATTGCCAAGCACTTGTCGATAAACTGCTTGAATTGCCACCTTAGCCTCTTGTGGAGTCCATGATGGGCGTAATTCTATAGGTTTACTATCGCTAAAGGCAGAAACCCCTAAACGAGATGCTGCTACTGTGATTGCCACGCTTGTTTTCTCCTCTAAATATAATTACTATTGTTCCTGTCACCAAATTAAGCATTATTTATACTTAAAATCCGGCTACCACATTGATTTAGTTTTTGTAAAGTTTCACTTAGTCGTTCGTAAGGAACAACATACTCTTTGATACTACGCCGCAATTGGGGAGAGCGTCCACTTGCTGCTTGTGTCACCCGCAGACGATATAATTGCCCTCTTTGAGTTACAGTAGCACCAATTAGCGCTTGTTTCCTATCTGGTGCCGCAATGGGAGTCACTATGTTACGACCTAAATCATAACTTAAGCGAGAACCACTATGATTACTTTGAGTGCGATCGCTACTAGCATAACCGCGATAAAGTTGGAACATGCGGGTAAAACCAACGGTTTTCTGTCCCTTTTGAGTAGCGAAACCCCGGTAATATGGTACAGTATTCTCTCCAAAACTTTGAGTGTATTCTTCAGAGTCGATGTAAGAATCTATATCTACATCGAAACCTTGATTTTGATAAATATCGAGATGGTAAATAATCTCAGATTCATCGTAGGGAGCGCGGCCTAGCAAATGTTTGAAATTTAATTCAATTGTTCGTGGATGGTAATTATTATAGAAAAACTTTGACTTATACAGTTCTGATTTTGCGACTCCCCGCACAAATTCCCTGACTGTAATCGCACGATTGCACAATAAAGATTCAGCGCTGCTCAGACGCTCGAATTTCATTAAATGATCGTTACCCAGTACTTGTCGATAAACTGCCTCAATAGCCACCTTGGCATCTTCTGGAGTCCAATATGGGCGTAACTCTATAGGGCTGGTATCGTCAAAGGCAGAGGTTCCCAAACGGGATGCTGTTGCAGTAATTGCCACTGGTTTTGCTCCTCAATTTTAGTTAAGTGCTTTTATTAAATGTTAAATCAGTTATCAGTTCAATTTACTGTATTGATTTGATTTTGATATAGTTTCCAGTTGCATCAGTAAGTCGGCACAAATAAACCCAAATATAATACCGCAGTAAAAATAGATGATTCCGATACCAACCAATTTGATGATATGGATACTCTAAATTAGAGACGCTTCATTTCTTCACTGAAAAAAAACCCAAAAATATATTCACTGTTCACTGTTCACTGTTCACTGTTCACTGTTCATTGTTCACTGTTCACTGTTCATTATTCATTGTTCACTGTTCATTGTTCATTGTTCACTGTTCACTGTTCATTGTTCATTGTTCATTGTCAAAAATATTGCTCGGAACTACAGGAAACCATCCAAAATGGATTAATCGGTAAGTCACCTGCTATTCCGAGCAACTAGAGAAAACTCTAGCTCAAGGCATTGATGGCATAATCGATATAAGAATTTGCTTCCACAGCAGGATCTCCACTCAAACCGTGGTTAGCTTTGATGTACTTCAGAGCTTCTATATACCAGCTAGGAGATAACTCGAAAGTAGCATTAATCTCAGCAATTCCCGATATCAAATAGTCATCCATAGGGCCAGTACCGCCAGCTACAAGACAGTAAGTTACCATCCGTAGATAGTAGCCAATATCACGAGCGCATTTGGCTTTCCCTTCAGCAGTTGAAGCATAATTTGCTCCTTGCATTTGGGTAGTATAGGGGAACTTTTGGTAAACAGCTTGAGCAGCACTATTAACTAAACTATCAGCTTGATTGGTCAAAGCCTTTGCAGCTTCCAAGCTAGCACCAGCTTGACGAAAACGACCAAATGCAATTTGAATCTCAGTACTGCTTAAAAAACGACCTTGGGAGTCAGCAGCGGTTACGGCTTCTGTAATCGGAGTTTTCACGGAATAATTACCTCGCTCAAATGTTTTTACGACTTAGTTAGATATACTGATTTTAAAAAAAACTTAAGCAACTGCTGATGCTGCACGGTCAAAATAACTCGCTAATTCAGACATCAGAGCACTACAATCTCCAGAAGTAATACCATTTTTATCATTAGCAATGGCGATCGCAGCCTCTTTCATTTTGTTAACGCCTTCAGCTACAGAAGCTCCAGGAACTCCCAAGGCTAAATATGTTTCCCGTAAACCATTTAAACAACGATCGTCCAAAACACTACCATCAGCAGAAAAGACTGCATAAGTAACGTAACGCAAGATAATTTCCATGTCTCGCAAACAAGCTGCCATACGACGGCTAGTGTAAGCATTACCACCAGGAGCAATTAACTGTGGTTGCTCGGCAAATAAAGCACGAGCAGCATTAGCTACAATCGTAGAAGAGTTGCTGGTAATCCGATTTACGGTATCCATGCGCTTATTACTTTCAGCAACCATACTACCGAGAGCATCAAATTGCTCGTTTGTGAGGTAGACACCCCGTGTATCAGCTTGAGAAATTACCCGCGTAAATGCATCTAACATAAGTTTCCTGTAAATTATGACTTGTATCAACTGAATATGAAAGAAAACTGAATCCTAACTTGTCACAGAGCGTTGATAAGGAGTTAAACTAGAAGATCAACGGCTTTACTTCTCGATTAACTCGAAAATCGCAATATTTATTCTTCAGTTAGGAATCCAGTCGTTTTGGTACTAAAGTCATATTTGCAAAGTCTTTGTGCAATTCTTGTGCAATTACATGGCTAAATAGTAAAGAAAAATTGCCTTTTGTAACTGAAGATTAACAAGTTATCACTTTACCTTTTCAAGAAAATTCCATCAGATGCTCGAATATAAAGTACTGGTGTACCAAAATCGCGTTTATTAAGGCCGACTTCCATGGAAATGGGGTTGCGGGTTTTCTGAATAGCTGCGTCTACGGGTAAACCAATTGCTAATTTACGGTAAAATTCATCGGCGAAAAGCTTAGCTGTGCTATCCAAGATGTTGTATTGCATTGCTACTACTGCGGGTATTCCCTGGCGTACTAGATTGGCTGCTGTCCCTGTGATAGCATCAAAGCAACCAAAGTTAAATCCATCGGGTTAGAAAGAATAGGCTTGGTTGCTGCTAAATCTTCCGGGGATTGTTGCGATCCTCCGATTGCTTCCTATCGTCGCAATGACTACCTTTTCATCCTTGAGGATGTTGACGATATCGGGGATGTATTTCGCCACCGCTTGTCCAAATTTACCCAAGGCGTATACTGCACTTGAACGAACATCGCTTTTCACATGTTCATCTGTGAGAATGTTCGCAATTTTCTCGATCGCCTTTTCTGGTTTCTTTATCTCTTTGGTTTCATATTTCTTCAACTCATCGAAAGCATATTCCTTAACTTCGTCATAGCCGTCATCTAAAGCTGCGACAATACCATTAATCTGCCACTGTTGCGGCTTTTTTTAGTTTTTTCCTCGGCACTCACCCAAGGTAGAGATAAAAAGAGAATTAATAAAAAAGTAATAAAGAAAGAAAGAAAGAA
>JBCBQE010000602.1:0-4626 GCA_039820385.1 Cyanobacteria bacterium J06635_10 | reverse complement strand
TGGTTTCCTTCTTCTAAAATGTGTTCACACTGCGGACATATTCAGCCAATGAAACTATCAGATCGAGTGTTTTGTTGTCATAAATGTAATCATACATTAGACCGAGATCGAAATGCCTCAATCAATCTGGAAAACGCACCAGATAAAAAAGTATCGGTCGGCTCGACCTTAACTTATACGCCTGTGGACAAGAAGGAGCCGACTCCCTTGGTTGAAGCCCGAAGTTAACACTTTACTTCCTAACACAGTTTAATGAAGTTTGGATAAGTTTTTCGGAGCAGAACAGATAATACCTCTACTCGATAAAGTAAAACTTAAAACCTTGAAACCTGGTAGACCACGCAAGAGACTTAAGGTATTGGCTACTGACAAAGGCTATGACTCGAAAGAAAAACGTGCCATTTTACGTAAAGCTCGCCGTGGGGATACTCCCCACGGCAGACTTTACGCAAGCGTGGTATTCGACCTCAAATACCAAAAAGAGTTTGGAAAAATCGGAAAAACAAGGGCAGACCAATTAAGATTGCCGTTACGCACGATTTCAACAAGAACGTTGCTTTGTGCCGGGTAAACGTAAATACCGTCGCCTTACGGTTAGATGGGAACGCCAGAGTGTTTATTTTAACTCATTCATAAGCCTTGCCACCATGCATCTCTGGATTCAAAGAATCATATTAGTGGGATAGGTTCACAGTTGCTCAGCTTATGATTACAGTTACAATTGGCTAGATAGAACCCAAATGGGTTCTATAAAAAATAACCCAAGATTAATCTTGGGTTGAATATACCGATTATCTAATTAGTATCAGTCAATATACTATATATCTAAGTAGCCATTATCTAGAAAAACTTCTTCAACTTCTCAACACACCAGCTTCAAACTCGATTCGATCCAAAGCCTTCTTAGCTCGAAAAAGAACTCGTAAATAAGCAACCTGACTATTCCAACTAGCGCGAGGTAAAAGCCTTGGTAAAGAATCTTCCTTAGCCTCGGAATCATCAACAGATGAAACTAAATTATCAGTATTGTTATCAAAAACTAAAGTATTTTCTGTAAACATAATATTTCTTATCCAATCAAAAAACAAACTCTGTAAAGATGTTGCACTGCAACGTCTGCGATCGCTGCAACATATTCCCATCCCCTCAAATGTATCGACGAGCATTCCATGGCAACATCAAATACCTTAACCAACCGAAACAACTTTTGATGTTACTGGCTCCTTTTCAACCTCCCAACCATTTGGCCATTGAATCTTCTCAGATGTAAAATGAAGTGGATCATTCGCAGGCTTTGGTTGATTAATCGGTTCCTCAATCAAAGCAAACTCACCATTATCAAAGGGATTCCCTTCCGCCTTATGCTTGAGTTTCACTCGCTCGCGAATACCGCGCTTTTCTTGAGTTAGCGCTCGATGGTGACAGTAAGGATTGTTTCCTCTCTTATCAAAGAATACATGAGCAGTCCAAGAACAACCACCACGACAGAGTTCAGCAAATTCGCAAGTCTTGCAGAAACCCCATAAGTGTTCGGTTCCTTTGGGAGTACCAGCGCCGAGATTAAACCGCAATTCTTCTGTTTCTTCAATTATTGTCCGCAGTGAATAATCGCGGATGTTTCCTCCAGTATAGGCTGAAGTAGGTAGTGAAGGACAACCTTTAATTGCACCATCTGCTTCAATCCCCAAAGTAGACAATCCAGCGCTACATCCCTGCCAAAAGGACCAAGCATCTCCTCCCCGTAGCAATCGCTCGTAAGGACCATAGTAACCGATATTGTTCCCTGGCTGAACTTGAACTCCCTCCTGCAAAGCTCTTTGAGCAACACGGGCAATCATTGGGTAGACATCCAATAGTTCATAAGGTTGCAGCAGAATGTTACTATTATCGGCAGCATTCCCCATGGGTACAGTCAACTGAATCTGCCATGCAAAAACACCAGCATCGCGGATACGCTCATATATACGGGGAAATTCCGGTGCCGAAAGGCGATTGATTTGAGTATTGCAACCAAAAGGAATACCAACTTCCTTGAGATGGCTCATAGTCTTAAACGCCCATTGCCAGGAACCTTCTTTACCACGCAAATGGTCGTGAGTAGCTTCTAAGCCATCAACCGACACAGAAACCACCTTAATCCCAGCTTCTTTCATCCGGCGTGCGGTGTCAAGAGTAATACCATAACCACCAGTAGTCATACCACAAACCATCCCAGCTTGAGTAATTGCCTGAGCAATTTCTAACCAATCAGGACGTAGAAAAGCCTCACCTCCAATCAGGGTAACTTCTGTAATTCCGACGGATGCCAACTGTTTGACCATATCAAGCGCTTCATCAGTAGAAAGTTCTTTCGCTCTTGTATGACCAGCGCGAGAACCACAGTGCTGACAAGCTAAGTTACATTTTAAAGTGATTTCCCAAACTGCATAACTAATTCTGCGATATTTATTCATGAATTTATACTCAACTAAATATTATAGGAAAGGAGAAATATATGTAAACTGAGAAATCGAGCGTGAAATCTCAGTTTATTTGAGTTGACATTTGGAATGCTGTCTAGAAGCTGTTTTGATATCTTTAATAGATTGCTTGAAAAAGGAAAAGATTGACGGCACTGGCTAAGTGCTTTTTGCCCATCCTACCCTTAAAAGAAGTCGGTTTCCCTTGATGATTTTCTGTAATCTTCTTCTTTGTCAAGCTTGGGTGAGTCGTCTATCACAATTCCATACATTGGCTGTGGTGTTGGCCACGGCCGTACAATAACCCCATACATAGGATGTATAATAGGTCTACCAACAATTGACCAAGCTCCACCAAAAACAGCGTCTAGTTCTTTTTCATTTAAGTCGGTCATTTCGTCTAAGTCGGTTATTTCGTCGTTACCAGATTTTGACTCTAACAATTGAGCCGTATATTCTTCTAACTCTTTAGAGGTGAAATCATAGCCAGCATTTTTAACAATTTGGCTACATTCATCTTTACTTTTTACTGCTTGCAATTGAGTACGGAAAGTTTCATCACTTGCTAATCTTTTGTAAAAAGACTTAACATTTTGTAAAGACATTATTTTCTCCTAATCAGAATTGATTGTTAATTGTTAACTGTTGACAGGTGTAGCTAATGGCGTAGTTACTTCCTGCATTAATTCAGACGGGTTTTGACACACTCCCACGAATGGAATCCGTGGGATTCTGGGAAAAAGGGCGTAGACAGCAGGCGAACCCTATACACCGAGTCTATGGTCAGATATAGGTATATTAACATATATTCTTTGATGGTAGAAAATCGAAACAACGCCACATCCCACCCTTGAAACAGGACCAACAGCCATCTAAATTTTAAAATTTAAAGGTGCAGGTGCGGCTTTTTCCTGTTTCTGCACCGAGGGTGCGATACGCCGTCTGAGTCGCTATAAAGGGCTATCGCCTTGCCTGGGATTTTACCAATCCGTGGTAGCTTCAAAATCAGAATGGGGTGCGGAGTGGTCAGAGGTTTTGTCAGTATCTATGAAATCTCTAAACTATATCCCAAACGGGGAGAAAGCAAAATGTGTCGGCAGTATTTCCTTCGTCAAACTGAACGCTGAGGCGCAAGAATAAAAGAGGTTGGAATAGAAACGTCAGTTGCGATCAGAAATTTCAAGAGAACGCTTTCCTAGCGTGTTTTTAAACCTGGGTTACTTCGATGCCAAGCACATAGTACAAAACGGCGTAAATTAGGTTAGGGTATAAATGATGGAGATAAGCTAAAACCTTGACCAACAACTTCTTTTTGACGTGACTGATTTTCCCCATCTAAGGAGCGAGATATATTTGTTAAGTTCAGATTAGCTACATCCTAGTAAATTTCCTCTCGGAGTCCGTTTTCGTCATAAATTAAAAGTTGCGGGATTAGACGTGATGGTGTGTTGTTAAATCGCTGCCAAAGTTCAGACCAGAGTTGTTCTGAGTTTAAAGGGCGGATATCTAGCCCCCTAACCGTTTGATATTAGTTGTTCCCATAATTGGAATCCGTCAGTAAATGATCTGTGAATTAACCGTTCGATTTGTTAATAGTGATTCGTATTTTTGGTTGACACTAATCATGCTCCATAGTCGATATTCAAGCTGCATTTTTGACATTTCCAGAGAGAAAACAACTACTGGCAAGTTATGATTCTGTATCGTCCCCAATAGACATTTCCGAAAACAAGCAAAGTCTTACTATCACTACCTTTGAAATTGCGATACACCCGAAGGGTGTCGGCTTCGCCTATCGCCAAATCGCAAAGATAGTTAGTTGGTACGCAAAATAAGGCTTTGAGATGCTTACTATTAACAACTAGCTAAAAAGTAGAATATATTAAAACCAATGTACTCTTAGAATATTTAGTTATTTATAGTCATAAAATAAATGTACCTATTCGCAATCTAACAAGTCCACAAATCGTCATAATTATTTGTTCATATTTATTTGGGATTTGGGTTTAATCTAAATCTTTCTTGAGCTACTCGGAATATTTTTACCAAACGAATTAAATGTTCGACAAAAATTATTTCTGAAGCCAACTCTTTATTTCTTTCTTTTTGTTCTGGAGTTCATTCTTGTTTTTTCGGTTTCTTATGAGGAGTTTTAATTAATTATTCT
>JBCBQE010000601.1:0-4638 GCA_039820385.1 Cyanobacteria bacterium J06635_10 | reverse complement strand
AAATATCATTATTTAAAAGTATGAGTATTTATACATATTTTGTTTATAAACCTAGCAGTTGAGTCCATCGGAAAATAAATATAGATAGGGAAATAGTTTTGAGATTGTTTCGTGAGAAAAAGAAGGTAATTGATGCGATTTGAATGGACGGATATTTTTGCAGATATTGATCCGAGGTTGCAAAGACTTATACAACGCCGTCGTCATGGATTGACTACTCCACCCACAGCTTCAACCGAGGTGGGAGAAGTTGCTGTAATTGCTAAAGTGAATGATATCGAAGCATGGCTCGCGATGAGTGAAGTACGGGAAGGTACTCAGATTGGCACTACGCGAAGCGGGGAAGTTATTGTCACTGCCAGAGTTCCCGTGTCGCGATTGCAGCATGTACGTACTTCTCCTTGCGTCGTCAGTTTACAAGCATCGCAAACTTTACAATTAACCCTTGAAAATACATCTGAAGATATATCAGTTGCTCCTAATAAGGTAACAGCTGATTCTACAGAACAACAAGGAAAAAACGCAGTTGTAGGAATTATTGATGTCGGTTGCGATTTTGCTCACCAAAATTTTCGTCATCCAGATGGCTCTACTAGAATACTCGCTTTATGGGATCAAGATGGCTCCTCGACACCCGATAGCCCTTTTGGTTATGGAAAAGTTTATCGCAGCGCCGAAATAAACCAAGCTCTACAAGCAGAGGATCCTTATTTAGCTTTGGGTTACTATCCCGGAAAATTCGCTCACGGCACCCATGTAATGGATATAGCTGCGGGAAATGGAAATGGTACCGGAAATCCAGGTGTCTCTCCTCAAGCCGATATCGTATTTGTACATTTTTCCGACGGTGCTGTGGAAGCAGTTTTAACCGATGGTGGTTCGGCTGTAGACAATTCTTTAGGTGATACTACTGAACTTGTAGAAGCAGTAGATTATATCTTTGAAATTGCCGATCAACGCCCTTGTGTTATCAATATTAGTTTAGCCTTACATGGTGGCCCCCACGATGGCACTGCTTTGGTAGAACAAGGTATAGATGCTTTAGTCGCCGAAAAACCGAATCGAGCGGTAGTTATTGCGGCAGGAAATTCCTATTATAAAGGAATTCATGCTTCCGGTAAGGTGCCACAAAATGGTTTCACCGATTTGCATTGGGATATTCCTAGAGGGCACAGGCAGTATAAAGCGATCGAACTTTGGTATGATGCCCTAGATAAATTCCGTTTGGAAATCATTCCTCCCGGTAGCGAAACCCTCGTAAGTATGGAATTAGGTGAAAATGGAGAAATTGTAGATGAAGATGATAACACCGTAATTTACTTATCTCACCGTTTTTGCGACCCCAACAACGGCGATAATATGATTGGTGTTTTTATGGAATCCCGACTTCCCGGAGGCGTTTGGACTTTAAGACTCCACGGAGTTGAAGTAGATAACGGCAATTTTCACGCTTGGATAGAACGTGAAGATGGTTCTCAAACTAGCTTTGTCCCTCCTCATGATAATACCCATACCGTTAACTCCATCGGCTGCGGACAGAATACAATTATGGTTGGTTCTTATAACCCCACAAAACCTAACCAACCTTTATCATACTTTTCTAGCTCTGGCCCAACTCGCGACGAAAGACAAAAACCCGATTTTATCGCTCCCGGACAAAATATATGGGCGGCATCTTCACTTACACTAACCCAATCTTACCGAAAATCAGGCACCAGTATGTCCGCACCCGTTGTCACTGGAATAATTGCCTTGATGCTAAGTGAAGCTAAAACTCGTAATATTAATTTAAATATTAATCAAATTCGCGATCTCTTAATCCAAAGTGCACAAAACAATCCTCCGGAAGAGCCTTTATCTCGGGTACGTTATGGCTACGGCCCCATAGATATTAATACTCTCATTTCCAACCTGAGGGCGATGTGATAATATCAAGGGATAGAATATAATATTAAATCAACGATCGAATCAATCAAACGATCGCCTAGTTGATGTATAAAATACAGTCTATGATTAATAAGGAATGGTACTTATGCTTTACATAGCCGGTAAACCAGTGCGTGTAAAAAAAAGTACGATACACCGCTGTAATAAAAAAGAACACGGCTCCGAAATAGCACAATCGCAACAATTAAATAGCGATAATATTTTTGGAGTAACTGTAAAAGTTGCAGAGCCTGGGTACGTACCCCCTGGTCTTAAATTAAGAGGTCATATTTCGGATAATTTGTTTACGGCAACTGTTACCTCGGAAGATATCGAAAATTTAGAAACTGATTCTAAAGTCGTTTCAATTAGTGCGCCGAAAAAGCTACACACCGCTAGAAAGGGTTCTGTTGCCTAATTATTTGTCATCGGTCAACTGCTTAAAGGGAGTTGACAATTTAACTATTGTGTGCATATGTTAGGTATTGTAGCGTAATTTAACAAATTTGTGAACTTCGATCTTAAATTTTGATTAAAAAACACCAATTGAATCGAAATATGATGCGAAGGGTTGGCTATAGTTAGCTAAAACCTTGGACAAGATTACCCAAAATTGCCAAAGTTTACCCTGTTATTTTTGGTTTCTAGCCAACCTCTCGATTACATCACTTAGGTTATTTGCCCCAAGCTCCTCTTTTTTATCCTCAAGCCATTAGATAGCCGTTTCGGTCAAAGTCATTGTAAATCTGCGCTTTGATTCGTTGTAGATTTTCTTAGCTGGCATGGTTGACAATCCTAATAAACTCATATTGTATATGAGTTTAAGCTCGAAACAGGTCGATAGCAAATGAGTACTTTAACTTACTGTAAAGGGCTGCCAACCCCCAAGGACGAATTGAATAATCTGGGAGTAACAGACTTTGAAGCTTTTTTGTCTGCTTATTCGGCTGTATTTCATAAAGCGGCTTGTGAAACAGTTAATCATTTGCTATCGACTGATAACTTCAACAAATCTCAATGGAATACTCATCTACAGTCGAACTATGCCATAAACAAAAGGCACGCGAATGGTATTATATCTTTTGCTAAAGCTGCAGTAGACTCAGCGAAAGAGTGCAGAAACAACCATATAAAAACACTTGAAGGTAAATTAAAATCTATCAAAAAGTGGATAGATAAGAATGAAAAGAAGCTAAACGATGCCAGAAAATTTTATTCTAAAAAGAATTGGATAAAATCAAAAACAGGTTGCAAGTTTCCTATTTATTGCAGTTTTCAACATAAAAACACTAATTGGCAGCACTTGAGATTTAAACTTCATCATAAGAAGCGATTAGTGAAGAAATTAACTAAACAGGTTGAACATCTAAAAGTTAAATCTATACAAGTCAAAATCCCTCAAGGGCAATGCTTTGTTGTAGGCTCTAAGAGTGAAAGCTTTGGTAATCAAGTTTGTCAATGGGATGGAGAATACATAAGTTTCCGTGTTCCCTACTGCTTAGAATCCAGATTTGCAACTCATGTTAAAACTAGGATTGGTAATTTTAATAGAAATATTAATAGACTACCTGCTGATGGTTCTAGAACATGGCATTTTTATCGTAAAAATCAAAAATGGAACGCAGCAATACAGTTTACTCCTATAGAAGTTGCTCAAGTCTCTAGAGATTCCAGTTATGGCTGTATTGGTATTGATTTGAATCCTGGTTCTATAGGTTGGGCTCCCGTCAGATTATCAAGGTAACTTAAAAGCCCATGGTCAAATACCTTTGCAGCAAGGATTACCAAAAGGAAAACAGGATGCTCAATTAGTAGGTGCTTGCTTACAGTTAGCAACCATTGCTGATACCTATTCTTGTCCAATAGCTGGCGAAGAACTGGACTTTACCGCAAAGAAAGAATCCTTAAAAGAACAAGGTAATAAATATGCTCGGATGCTTTCTGGTTGGACTTACTCTAGATTTTTTGAACTACTAAACTCAATATGCGCCAATCGTGGGATAAAGGTATTAACAGTCAACCCAGCCTATTCAAGCTTGATAGGACTAGTTAAATACACTAAGCAATATGGTCTAGCTAGCGATGAAAGCGCTGCGTTTGTGCTAGCTAGACGCGCTCAAAGATTAACTGAAAATATACCGCACTCCATACCGCTTACCTTGATGTGAAGTCAGGGAAACACGTAGGTCGCGCGTGGAATCAACTGAATAAAAAAATAAAAGCTCGCACTCAAATAAGAAATAGGCATTCTTATTATAGTGTCTCTAACTGGGACTTCTTGGACAAGGAACCTTTGGGAACCAAGCCGAAAGGCGCTAAGAAGTGAGAAAACTTACACCGTTGAGTTTTGAATAGCCAATGTCCAACATTGGGTAATCTTTTTTAAACGGTGGCTATTAACTAGTCACCTTTATTATTTGTTTAAATATATACTTCATATATTTTTTCAAGATAAAATTAAATCGCTGTGATTTCTTCCTCTTCAATTAGAGGATTCAAACGATAACCAATACCATAAACAGTTTCAATCAGATTACTAGGGGCACCGGAGGCTTTTAACTTCATTCGCAATCCTTTAATATGAGTTCTCACCGCTTCTTCTGTAGGAGCGTTTTCATAAGACCAAAGATGGTCTAAAATCATGCTGCAACTAAATATGCGGTGAGTACTCATATTAAAGGATTGCGAATGAAGTTAAAAGCCTCCGGTGCC
>JBCBQE010000600.1:0-4610 GCA_039820385.1 Cyanobacteria bacterium J06635_10 | reverse complement strand
GAAGGAACTTAAAAAAATTCAAGAATGGCAACGCAAAGAGATTTTTAGTATTCTAACTAACGAACAAAAGCGAAAGCTAATGCAAATGCGTCAAAGACAAGGAGGAGGAAATCCATTTGGTAATATTCGAGGTTAAGTTAGTTTTCCCTGTTAATAATCATTAGTTCATTGATGTCCTTCCTTAGACATTGCTCCGCTGTAATACTAGTACAGAGTAGGAAGTTTTTCCTCTCTGTATTTTCCTATATCAATTATTAACTAATTAATCATCAAAATGGACGTATCAAATACATCTCAATCTGATACTAAAATAACTGTTAATTTTGCGAAAATCATCAAAAACAATTTATTTACAAAGCTATTAATTACTTTCCTGTTAATAGGTATAGGTTTGACTTTCTTTCGTTTTTTTGTACTGTTACCAGCCCGAGAAGCACGAACTCAATTACCAACACAACCAGTTGAAAGACAAGATTTAACAGTTACAATTACAGCTAATGGTAAAATTGAACCGGAGCGTTCGATTAATATTAGTCCTAAAAATGCAGGTGTAATTAAAAGTTTATTAGTTAAAGAAGGTGATTTTGTTAAAAAAGGACAAATTATTGCCTATATGGATGACTCAAATCTACAAGGGCAACTTACTCAAGCTAAAGCAGGAATTGCATCTGCTGAAGCTAATTTACAGAAGTTAAAGGCAGGAAATCGTCCTCAAGAAATTGCCACAGCAAAAGCACAATTAGAAGAAGCAGAAGCCAATTTGCGGAAATTAATTGCCGGAAATCGTCCTCAAGATATTGCTCAAGCTGAAGCAAGATTAAATAGAGCCAAAGCAACTTTTAATCAAGCAGAAGCTGAGTTAAAACGATATCAAGAATTATTTAATGCTGGTGCAATTTCCCGACAAAATTTGAGTACATACCAAACTAATCGAGAAACTGCTCTTACCCAAGTTAAAGAAGCAGAACAAGCTTTAAATTTATTACAAATAGGCTCCCGTCAAGAAGATATTCAACAATCAAGAGCAAAGGTAAAACAATTACAAGAATCCTATAATTTGAGTAAAGCTGGTTCGAGAAAAGAAGATATCTCGCGAGCACTTGCAGAAGTTAATTCAGCACGAGGTTCTTTACAAACAATTATTGCTCAAATAAATGATACAGTAATTCGCGCTCCTTTTGATGGTGTGATTACCAAGATATATTCTGAACCTGGTTCTTTTGTAACTCCAAATACTACTGGTGGTGCGACTTCTTCTAGCCTTTCTGCTTCGATTTTATCTTTAAATACAAATAATCAATTAGTTGCTAATATTGCTGAATCTAATTTAGCAAAAATTAGTCTTGGACAAAAAGTTAATCTCAAAACAGATGCTTATCCCAATCAAATATTTACTGGTAAAGTATCGCAAATCGCCGCAGAAGCAACCGTCGAACAAAATGTTACCAGTTTTGAAGTGAAAGCTGAAATTACTTCTGAGAAAAAAAGTCTTTTACGTTCGGGTATGAATGTAGAAGCTGAATTTGAAATTAGTCAAAAAGATAATGTTTTAGTTGTTCCTACTGTTGCAGTTGTACGGGAAGCTAAAGGAACCGGTGTATATATTTTAAATGATGAGAATAAACCTATATTTTTACCTATCAAAACTGGTGTTATAGTTAACAATAAAACTGAAGTTCAATCTGGATTAAGCGGAAATGAAAAAGTATTATTAAGTCTACCAGATGCAAACCAATCTAAATCTCCGCCAAGGGGTTTATTTCCACCGAGGATTAATGAATAAATTTCTGTCATTTTAGAGGGAAGAGGGGGGAGAGGGGGGAGAGAGGGAAGAGGGGGAGGAGGGAGTTATACACATTCTTATAACAATATTCCCTAACTACTATTTTCAACACCTCGCTACTTATTAAGAAGTCAAAGAAATACTTATGGAATTAAATAATTATAAAAATTCGATTTCTACTGTTGAAATATTATCAATGGCGCTGGAATCTCTGTGGAGTAATAAACTACGCACGGGATTAACCATGCTAGGAATGATAATTGGGATTGCCTCTGTAATTAGTATTACCGCAATTGGACAAGGTGTACAAAAATCCACAGAAGAACAAATTAAATCATTAGGCTCCGATGTTTTACAAGTATTAGCAGGAGAAGCCAAAGGTGGAAATGTCAGTCAAGCATTGGGTTCTAGTAGCACTTTAACATGGCAAGATGCAAAGGCTATCGCCGCCGAAGCACCAGCAGCAGAAGTTGTTTCTGGATATTTACGACGTAATGCACAAGTTGTCTATGAAGGGGAAAATGCCTCAACTACCGTCTATGGAACCGATTTAAATTATCCAGAAGCTAGAAATACCTTTCCCGAAACCGGTAGATATTTTAATCAAGAGGAATTAGATGGAAATCAACAAGTTGTTGTTCTTGCTCCAACGGTACAAAATAAACTATTTCCCGAAAATGTCAACCCCATTGGTACAAAAATTCGCATTCAGGGAGAAATTTATCAAGTAATTGGAATCATGGAAGCGAAAGGTTCTCAAGGGCCAATGGATAGAGATGATGCGGTTTATATTCCTTTAACTACCATGTCAGCGAGAATTGTCGGCAATAACTCACTCTTTGGCATTTCTGTCAATGGTATTTACGTTAAATATGCCAGTCAAGAACAATTAGCAGCAGCCCAATTTCAGATTACCAATTTATTGCGATCGCGTCACAATATCCAATCTCCCGATGATGATGATTTTCGAGTCACCAACCCAGCCGATATTCTCGAAACTTTAACAACTGTTCTAGGTTTATTAACTATGATGATAGGCTCAATTGCTGGTATTTCTTTAGTAGTTGGTGGAATTGGTATTGCTAATATTATGTTAGTTTCCGTAGTCGAAAGAACCCGAGAAATTGGTATTCGTAAAGCTTTAGGTGCTACTGATTCAGCAATTCTCAATCAATTTTTAGTTGAAGCAGTTGTCATTTCCACTGTCGGTGGTGCAATAGGCATTGTAACGGGAATTGTAATCGCTTTTGCCACCGCAACAATAGCTCAGTTTCCCTTTATTATTTCCTCTACTTCAGTTTTAATTGCTTTTAGTTTATCTAGTACTGTCGGTTTAATTGCTGGCGTAATTCCCGCCAGAAATGCATCAAAATTAGATCCAATTACAGCATTACGAAGCGACTAGGAAAAGTTTCTTTCCTCTGTGTTCTCTATGTCTCTGCGGTTTTTACATTTATAAGCTTCAGATCCAATCTAAAATCTAAAATCTAAAATCCAAAATCGAAAGATGATTTTAATGGAATCAATTACCAAAACTTACCAACTAGCAGAAGTAAATATTCCCATACTCCAAGGTATTAACCTCACAATAGAAAAAGGGGAATATGTCGCCATCATGGGTGCTTCTGGTTCCGGTAAATCGACATTAATGAATATTATGGGTTGTTTAGATCGTGCTAGTGAAGGTAATTATATCCTTGAAGGTCGAAATTTAACAACTTTTTCTAATGATGAATTAGCCTATATTCGCAATCAAAGAATTGGTTTTGTATTTCAACAATTTAACTTATTACCCCGTGCAACAGCTTTAGAAAATGTCATGCTACCGATGGTTTATGCTAATATTCCCAAACAACAACGTCGTCAACGAGCAGAAACAGCTTTAATTGAAGTTGGATTAGCTGATAGAATTAATAACCGTCCAAATCAACTTTCCGGAGGGCAACAACAAAGAGTTGCGATAGCTCGTGCTTTAGTTAATAATCCCGCTCTGATTTTAGCTGACGAACCCACAGGTGCATTAGATACACAAACTTCTCACGAAATTATGCAATTGTTCTCCCAATTAAATGCACAAGATATCACAATTGTATTTGTCACTCATGAATCTGATGTAGCACAAAAAGCTAAACGAATTATTCGCGTTCAAGATGGTTTAATAGTGAATAGGGAATAGGGAGTCTTCACGCATCATATTTAATGCGATCGAACCCTAATCTTTCCTTACAAATTGACAGGGGACATTGATTAATATCGCAAAAACGACAAATATATTCTTCTACTATTTCTGTATTACTATATTGTCCCGCTATTTTAGATAATAAATTTAGTAGCTGTTGCTGCTCTTGTTTGGTTAATGGCTCCAGTAAATTTGATACCGCTTTTACTTTAGCTTGCTGAATTTCTTCAACCATTGCTTTTCCTGCTTTTGTAACTTGCAGGTGAACGAAACGACGATCGCTTCCTTGATGACGCTCCACCAATTTTTGATTTACTAGACGCTCTACTAACCTAACTGCTCCCGATTGAGAAAGCTGTAAATACTGTGCGAGTAAGTCTACTGTAATTTTAGGGTAGCGCTCTATAATTACTAATGCTGCCGGGAAAGAAGCTGTATTCTGGGTGGTTTCGGAAGCTGCATTTTGGATGCTATCGGAAATTGCGATCGCCGCTGCTCCGATTAGATTTATCAATTGTGAATTCATAATGATACTCGTTTATTATATGATTGACTCATACATTTATTTTGTCGAATATTTTAAATAACCCCTCTCCTTACTAAGGAGAGGGGAAGGGGTGAGGTTTTCCAAAATGTATTGTATAAACA
>JBCBQE010000599.1:0-4646 GCA_039820385.1 Cyanobacteria bacterium J06635_10 | reverse complement strand
GTTCCGCAAACAACATGAGTACGTACCTGTATTACGAGTAGTGTTGGGAGGGGGATAAAGCCTCGCACCTTTTAGGTCGAGGAATGGTTACAAGAAATCTTGTACTTTATTTTCATAGCTCATAATTCACATTTTTTAATAGATTGATGAACACCTTTTCAACATCCAAGGTGCCCGTTGCTTTAACTATTGCTGGTTCCGATAGCGGTGGTGGTGCGGGAATTCAAGCTGATTTACGTACTTTTGCTTTTCATTGCGTTCACGGCACTAGCGCCATCACCTGCGTCACCGCACAAAACACTTTAGGTGTAACCCGGGTTGATGCGATGTCAAAAGAAACCGTTGAGCAACAAATTCGGGTTGTATGCGAAGATATTGGCGTGCAAGCAGCCAAAACGGGAATGCTGTTGAATCAGGAAATTATTGCTACCGTTGTCAAACAAATAGAAACTTTAAAAATTCCCAATTTAGTGGTAGATCCGGTGATGGTTTCGCGCACGGGGGCACAGTTAATCGATGATGAAGCCGTGAAAGCCCTTCGCGATTCCCTTATACCCTTAGCCACTGTTCTAACTCCCAACCGATACGAAGCGCAAATTCTTTCAGGCTTAGAAATTAAAACTCTCGATGACATGAAAGCAGCAGCGCAAACAATTCACGAAAAATTGAAAGTCAAAGCAGTTTTACTCAAAGGTGGGGGAATGCAAGGAAGTTTGCGTGGAGTTGATATTTGGTTTGATGGAAGAAACCTCGAAACCCTATTCATGCAATTAGTGGCTACCAAAAACACTCACGGAACAGGTTGCACTTTGTCAGCCGCGATCGCCGCGAATCTGGCTCGAGGAGATAGTTTATTTCAAGCAGCTCGTCAAGCAAAGGAATATGTTTCTTATGCATTAAATTATGCTTTAGATATTGGCAAAGGACAAGGACCAGTAGGGCACTTTTTTCCTTTGTTACAAAATAATCAATCTTTTCTTTAAAATTTTTTTGCATAGTTACTTGTAAGGTGACAAATGTCACCTTTATACCGGTCAAATTTGTTTTTTAATGATAAGTTTACTGTTGTGCTTAGTTGTAACGATCGGTAAACAAATTAAGTTGTTTATTTGACGCTTTCTTATATTATTCTCAGGTATGTATGTTGTTTTTTAATACTTACAGATAATTGTTGAAATAAACCAGAACTCCACTTATTTTTGAGACTCAGTACATATGCGAACAATTACAGATTCTGTCTATAATCAATCACAAACACCAGCAAATCAAGCTTATCCAGAGGCTTCCGTACCGCTAAGTGTATACCGCCAACTAGCAGCAGAATTACAAGCAACCCAAGCAGGAATACATCAACTCAATGTTCAAAATGAACATTTAGCACAAGAGAATCAAGTACTTCGTCAAGAAATCGCTAAAACCGTTAATGCTGTTTTACACCTACAAAATATAGTTAATTCTGAAGTAAATATTCCTCACAATAGCACCTCTTATGATTCTTTGAATCAAACATCAGTCGAAGCAAACCAGAGGAAGAGGGCACCACAACAAAAACGTCAAAACGTACCGCCAAGACGAGTAAAACGCCGACGTATATCGCCACCTGCTCCTACTCAAGTAACTGAATTTATAGAACCCATACCAGAACCAGTATTTATTGAGGATGAAGTTGCAAGCTATTATTACACTGACTCTTCAGAAATTTCACAAGTCAAGGGTTGGTGGTTAATTTTTGCAATTATTCTAATTATTCTGATGGGTTTTGGGGCGGGTTATGTGGTTGTACGCCCTCTTTTAGAAAATCATACACGCAGCCAGAATTAAATTTTATATTTTAAATTTTGTGCTTGAAAATTTGGATTTTGAGAGTTGGGTTGATTGTAGGGGCCATAACAAAAGCCGATTACTGTGATTGTAAGTAACCGGATACAGTCGTTGTATCTCTATTTCCCACGAAATTTGGGGATTAAGCCTGAAAAACCTATTTTTTCTATGCCTAATTAATTAGAATTAATTCCGATCGCCAGATAAAATTAATACCTGTATTCAATAACGACTGATGTTTAAAGTCACAAATAATTTTATCTTCTTGTTTTAAATCAATCTCGGTTGAAACAAATCGGTAAAAAAATCATCTGGAGTGTCCGAATCCATCTTTTAAGAAAGATGTAGTAGATATGGACATTATTTTCATCTTGCAGTCTTCCCTAAAAGCAGTTTGTTAACCCTTGTCAACAAATCCAGTTTTAGCGATTAGCACATCTATTAATGATTCCGCTCGCATACCCATAATCACTTGATAAATACTTGCATTATTATTTTTTGCATCTAGCAAATGGTACATATTAATTGATAGGTAGTTTGCCAGTTACCGTCTAAGACTGGGGATCTGGTTAGATAGATAAAGCTAATAAAAGCAAGGAGATTTTAAAATGAAGAAAGTAGAAGCAATTATCCGCCCCTTTAAGTTAGATGAAGTGAAAATTGCTTTAGTCAATGCCGGTATAGTTGGTATGACAGTTTCTGAAGTACGCGGATTTGGACGACAAAAGGGACAAACCGAACGTTATCGCGGTTCAGAGTACACCGTCGAATTTCTGCAAAAACTTAAGGTAGAAATCGTCATAGAAGACGCTCAAGTCGATATGGTAGTTGATAAGATTATTTCTGCCGCTCGTACTGGCGAAATTGGCGATGGCAAGATTTTTATTTCGCCAGTGGAACAAGTGGTGCGAATTCGTACAGGAGAAAAGAATACAGAAGCTGTTTAAGCAAATAATAATGAAGTTTGAAGCATGAAGTCTGAAGCGTTGTCATGGGTGCCCGTCAATTCATTCTTCATTCTTTATACTTCATTTTTTATGGTTTTAATTTCTTTAACTGAGGAAGTAAACCAGCAAGTGCTTTGCCTCGGTGACTAATAGAGCGCTTCTCCTCTGGAGTCATCTCGGCAAAGGTTAATTGCGAATCTGGAACGTAAAAAACTGGATCGTAGCCGAAACCTCCATTACCGCGAGTTTCGCGAAGAATCTCACCGCGAGAAATACCTTCAGATTCTAGAACAATAGTACCATCGGGACGAGCAATGGCGATCGCACAAGCAAATTGTGCCGCTCTATTGGTTTCGTCTCCCAATTCTTTTAATAACCTAGTAATACGTTCGGGATCGGTAGCACCATAACGTGCTGAGTAAACCCCCGGTGCACCATTTAAAGCATCTACTTGTAAACCAGAGTCATCTGCGATCGCCCAATTTTTTGTCGCAATTGCAACGCTCGAAGCTTTGAGACGAGCATTAGCAGCGAAAGTGTCGCCAGTTTCTTCAATTTCTAATTCTTGGGGCTTGAGAACTAATTCCCAATCCAAATCCGCAAGGTATTTTTGCAGTTCTTTTAATTTACCGGGATTTGATGTGGCTACAACTAGTTGCATAAGTAAAAGGTAAAAGGTAAAAGGTTAGGAGCGAGGAGTTAGCAGTGAGGAATTAGAAGTAATATTTCCCCATTACTCCCCATCTCCCCATCTCTCTAAACCTTATCTGTGGGTGTGAAAACAGTAAACTATTTTTCTGCCCAATCTTTTGCCCAAGCTAAAGTTTTATGTACCTCATCAAGAGTAGATGCTTCGCAGTACAAACGTAAAACTGGTTCTGTTCCGCTAAAGCGAATCATTAACCAACTGTTGTCATCGAGACGGAATTTGTAACCGTCAATTGTCTTGCAATCTACTACTTTCTTACCTGCAATTTCAGATGGTAGTTCACTTTGTAATTGTTGCAAAAGACGCGCCCTTGCTTCCATTCCTGAGAGAGGTAAGTCTATGCGATCGTATGCTGAACTAAAATTAACTTGGTTTTGTAAATAAGCGTAATAGTCACCCAAATCCATGGACGATTCAACGATTGCTTCTAAGACGTATAATGCCGAAAGCAAGGCATCTCTTTCGGGAATATGGCTGCCATAACCAATTCCACCGGATTCTTCACCACCCAGCAAAACAGTTGCATCTAACATTCTATCGGCGATGTACTTATAACCTACGGGGGTTTCGTACAAGGACAAATTATGTAGTTTCGCAACCAATGGAATCAAATCCGAACCGCTGACAGTTTTAACTATTTCGCCAGTAAATCCCCGTCTTTTAGTTAAATGATCGATTAGTATCGGAATCAAGATTTGCGAACTTAGGAAGTTTCCATTGCCATCCACAGCTGCAATGCGATCGCAATCTCCATCAAAAACCAATCCCACTGATAAACCTGACTGATTGGCTTGGCGATGATTTTTGATTAAATCTATGAATTTGGAAATATACTTCGGTAAAGGTTCCGGCGCACCACCTTCAAATAAGGGATCTCGATTGCTATTAATTTCTTGAACTTTATCGCCGAGAAGCATTGTTAATCCACCTGCAGATGCACCATGCATTGCGTCGGTGAATAAAGTCAGCTTACCTGAAGCTATAGCATCTCGAATAGACGCAATGTTAACTTTGCTTTCTAATCCCTGAGTATAGCTTTGCCAAGGGTTAAAGGTTTCCAGTTTACCTTCTGCTGAATTAAAAGATACTTCTTTACTCAGCAAACTTTCGATTTCCTTAGTGACTTCCGGTGGTACAGATCCACCGAAACAACTTTTAACTTTCAATCC
>JBCBQE010000598.1:0-4655 GCA_039820385.1 Cyanobacteria bacterium J06635_10 | reverse complement strand
TGTCGTTTAGTATAGCGTTTACACAAAACAATAGTAAGTATAAAAAAAACTTTTCCGCCGGGTTATTGAAATAGTTTTTTTCCTTTGTAGTAGCTTTTTATTACACATAGCACTACTACGAATTCAAAATTTGAAGTTATACCAATTCTGTGTGAGGTTGCGCTTAATCGCTCTCAGCCTAAAAGGCTGGAGCTACACTTACGAAGCCAACGCAGGTTGGCTAAATTCGGCGCATCTTTATAAAGAAACGGTATTAGATGCATCTTACAAAAATAATAACTGCTTCCCAGTCTCCGGCTGGAAGAATAATCCAAAATCCAAATGTTAAGAAACCCAGTTTTTTCAAAAAACCAAGTTTCTGTTTCATTTCAATATTGAAATTATTACCAAGGACTACCAATCATAGTAAAGGATGCCCAATAATGAGGGTGAGAAAGTTCACCAGTAATGGTTTTTTTCATGTTATCGGCTTGTTCCCTTGAGAGATTAACATTACCGTTACTATTAATGAATTGATCGCCTTCGATTCGTACTTTACCTTGAAGCATTGCTAATTGTGTTTGTCGCAGTGCTTCGGCTTTAATTGGTGCTTGATTCAATTGACGGTAAAATTCGGTCATTAATCCTAAGGTTCCACTATCGGATACTTTCCACAAGCTTGCTACTACTGATTTCACACCTGCTTGTATAGCCTCACCAGCAAAACCAAATTCGACTTTTGAGTCTCCTAAAGCTGTACGACAAGCACTTAGTACTAGTAATTCTAATGGTGGGTTATTCCATCCCAAATGAGCTATATCTTCTAAGCGTAGTTTTCTGTCGTAAAGTTGGATATATGCTTCTTTACGTCCTCCTTTACGTTGGCTGGGGAAGTTAGCCAGGGTTGCGAGGTGAATGATTCCGTATGGGGTATTTTCTCGTTCTTTTTTGAGATTTTCTAAGGTGAAATTCTCGCCAGATAGATATTTACCTAGCCACAGTTCCCCAGCAATGGTAGAAATTTCTATGGGTACCGCAGGTAAATCGGTTTGATTTTGGTCTTTAGTAAATGTTTCAGAACCCATGGCTAAAACTTTGCTATTTTTTACGCCAAGGTATTTAGTATTGAGAATGTTGAAGTTGGGAAGAAATGCGAGGCTGTATTTTTCTATGACGAATTGTTTCCCATCGTGGAGAGCAGCTATGGGCAGATAGCGCAAATCTTCGTCATTAATGAACATCAAATTTTTGACACCAAGTTGCTCCATCTCCGTTTCGTAGGGTTTAACAAGCCATTCATACAGTTGTTTTGCAGGAGCTAAATATTTGGTGTTGTTAGCGTTTCTCAATTGAGAGATTTGTCTGAGAAATCTCTTTTTAACCCGCTTAATTTCGGCTCTAGTAGCACCTTCGATTTGCCTGTGGATGGGTTTTCCTTCTGCTGTGAAGATTATTATATTAAGTACGTCGTCTTTGTTATATCGGCGAACTAAACTACTACCAGGTACGTATTTTTCTGGGAGAAATCTAGTGTAGACAACTGCTGGTTTGATACCTATTTTTTCTTCAATGTCCCTGAGTGAGTTCTGAATATCTGATACTGTTTTGATTTGAATCTTATCTTTTTTTGCTGATTTATTAAATTGGTGATTGTTTTTTTGATTTATTTCTTTCCCAAGGGAGTTTATTTTGAGTTTGTTAATAGAGTTAGCATCATTAATAATAAAGGACGTGTGGTTATTAACACTATGAGGAATCTTTCCATCAGTAGATTTGATAGATTGTGCTTGTGCTGAATTAAAACTGATTCCTGGGGTAAGTATTTGAATTATGGTGCTAATGAATAATATTAGACTAATTTTTGTAGAGGAATATTTTCTTGTAGGGTGCTGTGACATTTTGATTAATTTTTAAGGTAATAAGTAGGTCAATCAATTTTGGATTTTGGATTTACGTTCGCGTTCAGCGTGTCCGATAGGACATTTTTGGATTGTCCCCATAAATAAATTTAGGGGCTTGGGGATTTTGGATTTACGATTTCAGATTATTTCCATAGTTAAAACTAGGGGTCCCTCAACCATTTGTAATCCAAAATCTAAAATCTAAAATCTAAAATTCTTTTGGTCAGTGTTGAAAAGGAAGGATGAGAGAGTAGTGAATAGTGCGATCGCAATTTACAGCACTTTGCAGAAGGGTGTGTGAAAAAACCCGGTTATTTGAAAAAACCGGGTTTCTATTTCACTTCAATATTGAAATGATTACCAAGGACTACCAATCATAGTAAAAGATGCCCAATAATGGGGATGAGAAAGTTTACCAGTAATAGTCTTTTTCAAGTCATCGGCTTGTCCCCTTGAGAGATTAACATTACCGTTACTATTAATGAATTGATTACCTTCAATTCGCACTTTACCTTGAAGCATTGCTAATTGTGTTTGTCGCAGTGCTTCAGCTTTTATTGGTGCTTGATTCAATTGACGGTAAAATTCGGTCATTAATCCCAAGGTTCCACTATCGGATACTTTCCACAAGCTTGCTACTGCTGATTTCACACCAGTTTGTATAGCTAATCCCGCATAACCCAATTCTGCTTCTGGATCTCCTATAGCTGTACGACATGCACTTAGTACTAGTAATTCTACTGGTGGGTTATTCCATCCTAGTTGTCGTACATCTTCTAAACGTAATTTACTGTCGTAAAGCTGGATATATGATTCCTTGCGTCCTCCGTCTCTTCTATTGGGGAAGTTAGCGTGGGTTGCGAGGTGAATGATTCCGTATGGGGTATTTGCTCTTTCTTTTTTGAGATTATCTAAGGTGAAATTCTCACCAGATACATATTTTCCTGACCATAGTTCCCCAGCAATGCTAGAAATTTCTATGGGTACCGCAGGTAAATCGTTTTGTTCTTGGTCTTTGGTAAATGTTGAGGAACCCATTGCCAAAACTTTACTATTTTTTACCCCTACATATCTAGTATCGCTAAGGCTGAGACTGGGGAGTAATCCAACGCTGTATTTTTCAATGATAAACTGTTTACCATCGTGGAGAGCAGCTACGGGGAGGTCTCGCAAATCTTCGTCATTAATGAACATCAAATTTTTGACACCAAGTTGCTCCATTTCGCTTTCGTAGGGTTTAACAAGCCATTCATACAGTTGTTTTGCAGGAGCTAAATATTTGGTGTTGTTAGCGTTTGTACGTTGAGAGATTTGTCTGGTAAATCTCTTTTTAACCCGCTTAATTTTGGCTCTAGTAGCACCTTTGATTTGCTTACGGATGGGTTTTCCTTCTGCTGTGACGATTATGATATTAAGTACGTCTTCCTTGTTTTGAGAAACTAAGCTACTACCGGGTATGTATTTTTCTGGGAGAAATCTAGTGTAGACTACTGCTGGTTTAACACCCGTTTTTTGAGTAATATCGCTAAGTAAACCTTGGGTGTCTTTTACTGTTTTGATTTCAACGTTGGTTTTTCCGGAAAAGTCTACAAACTCTTGGGTGGATTGTTCTTCTATTTCTTCTGCAAGAGCGCTTGCTTCTTGTTGTTCTGTGGTGTTGTTTAATACCTCTTCGGTTGTGATTTCTTCTTGGTTTGTAGTCTCTACTGAACGTTTAATCTCTTCAGGGATTTCGTCGGTTTCTGTAATAATTTCAATTTTTCCTTTAGTCAAATTTCCGGGAATAGTTTCAGTAGATTCGATTCTGGTAGATAAGCCATCGAGAAACCCTCCGGTAATAATATCTCCTGTAGTACCGTTTTCAGTTGCATCACCCACGACAAAAGGTACATCCCCATTTCCACTGTGTGTAATGGTAATTTTGCCTGCACCAGACCTCCCATATGAACTGATGCTGGAATCTTTAAAGTCCTCTAGTGAATCTTTTAATTCAGACTTGAAATTATCGTCGATGAATTGCTGTTCATCTAACAATTTCAACAAGTTGTCAAGAGTTTGGGGAGCGCGGAAAAAACTTTCAGTAGTGACTGTGATATCACCAGCTTTACCACTCGCAACTTGAGTATCCTCGTCACCGTAGGAAACAGAGGCTAGTATATCGGCGGCTATGTCATTTTTTGCTGTTAAGTTGATATCGCCTGCCTCACCTGCGGTACCGTCGTTGGCGTATACAACTGAAGCTATAGGTCCTGTAGTAATACTACCTTCAGTTGAACTAATATTAACTGCACCACTATCACCTGCGTTACCATTACCAATATCACCATCAATTGCAATTGCGGCTGATATTATCCATCCTTCGGCGAGGTCATTTAAGGCTTGGAGGCTATTTGTAACGTTATCGCCTAAATCAATTCCTTCAGCTAATGTAGATAAGTTTATACCGCCGACTTCTATATCGTCTTTAGCTTCTAGGGTAATGTCACCACTATTACTTACATTTTCTTCTAATGATAAAGTGGCTGAAATTAAAGGTGCTGTACTAGTGATACTACCTTGCTTGGCACTCAAACTGATATCCCCTGCATTGCCTGTGTTGCCGTCATTGGCATATGCAACTGAAGCTATAGGTCCTGTGGTAATGCTACCTTCATTTGAAGTAATTTCAACTTTACCAGCATTACCCACTTCATTAGGAGCAACTGCGGCTGATATTATCCATCCTTTAGTGATGTCGTCTAAGGCGGCAAAGGTATTTATAACTTCATTGTCTAA
>JBCBQE010000597.1:0-4659 GCA_039820385.1 Cyanobacteria bacterium J06635_10 | reverse complement strand
AGATAAAGAAAAAGAGCCACCGCAAAAGAAACGACTATATATCCATTACGGAGAATAGTTGTAGCGCCAGACAAAATACATACTGCTGTAAAAAATACGAAGACAAGTATTGCTGTCCAACCCAAAGGTGGTTCTAAACTAAAGAAAAATCCTTTTTTAGGAGTGTTATCGGGAGTCGTTTGTATATGATTCACTGCTACATCTCCACGATGGAAAAATTAAAAAAAGTTATGAGTTAGGAGATAGAAATTAGAAGTTAGGAGATAGAAATTAGAAGTTAGGAGTTAGGAGTTAGGAGTTAGGAGTTAGGAGTTAGGAGTTAGGAGTTAGGAGTTAGAAGTTAGGAGTTAGGAGTTAACTGCTCACTGTTAACTGCTCACTGCTCACTGCTCACTGTTAACTGCTCACTGCTCACTGCTCACTGTTAACTGCTCACTGTTCACTGTTAACTGTTCACTGTTAACCAAGTTTGTAAACCCTGCCAACGCCCGTGCCAAGAAGCTAATAACTTTCTACCTGCTAATAATCCTTCAGAAGGAAGAAATCGTAACCACTGAATAAAACCCATCGCTTCTCGGGTTCCTACTGTTATTGCCCAGAATAAAAATGCTAATTTTTGAAATGGCGAAAAGTATTCTAATAAAGCTAAAGTTTCGTTATGTACGGCGTTGGCAAAGGCAATTTTATTAAAACTACGACGTTGATCTTCATCAAATCGCTTTGCTGGATAATGATTAACTGCTATTTGAGGATCGTAAATTAACTTCCAACCGGCTCTTTTTAATTTTAGAGAAAAAGCTAATTCAAAGTGAACTTGAGCGCCAGTACCTTTCATCCGTTTGTCAAAACGCCATTCACCAATAGCAGCGCGTCGAAAGCTCATGTTTACTCCTTTGAGTACATCAACTTCCCGCGCTTCACCTGTACCTATGTGATGGTTGCCAATTACTCTCCCAAACCAGCTAACTTGTCCAACTGTTTTTGAACTTCCATCTTCTAAGTCGTGCCCATGATAAACCCAATCACGCCCTCCAACTGCGCCGGCATGTTCGTTTGTAAGATAATGACTTTCAATACGTGCTAACCAATCCTTGTGAGGGGCTGCATCATCATCAGTAAAAGCAACAATATCAGACGTTGCCGCATCAAGCCCAGTATTCATTGCTGCGACTACTCCGGTAACGCTTACCTTGGCAGTGCGTAATACTAATTGTTTAGGGTTAAAGGCTGCGAGGAATGACCAAGTTTCAGTATCCGTATCGCGGATTACCACTATAACCTCATCAGCTAGTCGAGTTTGATTTTGCAGCGCTTCTAAGCAGCGAGCCAAGTCTTGGCTGCGGCGGTAAGTTGGTATAATCACCGCGATAGACATTGTTAATTCATCTCCTCAAATAAATCTACATATTGCTGTGCCATCTTCTTCCAAGTATGTTGTAGGGCGATCGCTCTAGCAGTTTGGCCCATTTTTATTCTTAAATCGGGATTAACGCTCAGCTTGTGTAATGCTTCTGCTAGAGCTTTGCGATCGTCGGCATCTGGTAAAACGATTCCTGCTTCTTTGCTCACCAAGGGAGCGGCTCCCGTACAACTTGCGGTAATTACTGGCAATCCTGTCGCCATTGCTTCTGTGACAACTAAACCAAAGGGTTCGTAGCGTGAAGGAAATACGAATAAATCCACGACTTTCATAATCGAGGGTATATCGCGCCGGAATCCCATAAAATGCACTCTGTCACTAAGTCCGAGAGATGCTGCTAACTGTGGATAGGGACTGCCATCAGTTACACCCACTACCGCTAAATGCAAATTAGGAACTTCCACCAAAGCATGTAATACTGTGTCTAAATTCTTACGGGGTAATCTGATATCCCCAGCAAACATTGCTAAGGGAACATCTTCGGGTAAATTCCATGCTTGACGATTAAGTCCATTACCAGGTGAAAATTCTTCTACATCTACCCCATTACTAATGACTCTAATTGCATCTTGAGGTACGCCGATTCCTCGTAAATCTTCTGCAACTCGATCGGAAACTGCAACTACAACTTTTGTATTTTCAAAGGCTTCTTTTTCCCAAATTGCGTTGAGTTTCGTATACAACCACTGATAAAAATTATATAAAAAAAGATGTGGATTGAAGGTAACTTTTTTTGGAGAAGATGTTGCTTGTAAGTTAGAAAACTTCAGCCAAGAATTGTGTACGAAATGTACTGCGTTTACATCTGATTTTGCCCAAGTAATAGCACCATTAGTTTTAATTAAATCAAATTGTTTGCTATGTTTGCCCAGCCAATGGTTACTTCGCCAAGCAAACATCATGTTCCGAATTAATTCTATGGGTAAACCTTTTACAGAAATAGGAACCCAATTAATTTGATGATGTTTTTCTAATTCTGGAGCAACCTGACTTGCCAATACAGTCAGATTGTGGCCGCGACGAATTGCTTCACAGGCAACTTCGTAATTCACCCTTCCTTGGCCATCACCTTTTACTAAACTGTGAGTAATAATGCAAAGCTTCACGATATCAGCACGCTGTAAAATTAAGATATAAATTTCAAGAAATAATTACCGAAAAACTCGCTTCTACTTGATCGGGCATTTTCCTATTGCCATAACAGTTGTAAGCGAGAACGACGAATAATTTCTGGCCAAGCTTGAATTGCTCTTCGCTTTAATAAATATCCGCTCATGTGAACAAAATATCTAGTTAAAAAAGTTATGAGTTTCATTGTATTGGGAAAAAGATTCTTATAGCGTTTAATGCCTACATAAAGTCTTGCGGCTTCTATATACAATTCATAATTACTCACGTCACCAATACCAGGTGCATCAAGCACGCTGTCGGTACTTTTTACATGTACTTGTAATTCCGGACAAGATACTATTTTGTAACCGTATTTAATGGCTCGCAAGCACAATTCTGCATCCTCATAACCAAAAAATATATCTTCATCCCATTGTTCTTGAGAGAAAAACTGTCTGGGAAATAATGCTGCATGAATTACTACTGTTTCAGGATTCTCTTCGGTGGCACAAAAGTATCCTTGAAAAGATAGCTTTGATGGCAGTAACTTCTCCCCTTGAGTACCCGTACTAATACCTGTAAGAATCGAATATTTTCTTTCCTCATTTGGTATTTGAGAATATCTCGCTACAGCATTAGCGATAAATTCTGGCTCAACACAAATATCGTCATCAACAAACGCAACAAAATCTGTTTCTAATTCAGAAGTTGCATTAACTGCGTTATTTCTGTTAGCACAAACGCCGCGTTTGGGACCTATAACATAAATTGTTCCTGGGTATTTTTGAACAACTTCTAAATTTTTCTGCTGTACCTCAACATCTTGGGAGTCATCAGAAACAACCACCGAATGTGGTTTCACAGTAGAACTCCATAAAGCCTTTAAACAAGCATCAAGTTGTTGATGGCGATTCCTAGTTGTAATACAAGCTGCGATTCGCATATGAAAACACCTTCTATCAGTTTGAAATAATATTTATTTCCAAATATATTTTTTATCAATTATAACTAGAATTTAGCTGCAATTCGAGGAGGAATAAAACTAAGCAACAGTGCGGCTATTGTCCGCCAACTAAAGCATTGACGTAAAGAATCCCAAAAACGAATGCGTGCCTCTCTTAAATTTTTACCCCGCATCAAGCCGATTCCCAAATTTGTACTAATATATCCCCATTGCTTTTGAAAATAAGGATAAAGTTCTTTTAATCTTTCGTCTTTCATAAACTGCTCGTAACAAAAAAGATCGGCTTTCGCTTTACGAATTTTCGCTTGAAAATTACGTCTGCCACTTTGCATAGTTTCTGTTTGTTCGTGTTCGCGATATCTGGTCAATTTAGCTGGATAATAGTAAGCTCCATTACCAGAACGACAACACAGATAATTCAAATAAATGTCCCAAGATCCACCTACTTCTGCTGGAATGCTATCCCAATCAATAATCTCTCGACGAATTACAGCCGCAGTAGCAGTAGAAACGGCTCTATCTATTAAGCTTAAGCGAGCGAAAGGTTGGTAGATTCCTTCTTTTAAATTTGCCCGTTTATAGAATTGCGAACAGTTTTCTGTTGCAGTAAAATCAATTGTGCCGTCTCCTTTCATAACGTAATGATCGCAGAAAGCTAAAGCTAAATCAGAATTGGCTTCTAATGCGGGTACCAGTTTAGCTAAAAAGTCTTTTTCCCATATATCATCATCTAGCAAACAAGCAACATATTTACCTCGCGCTTTTTTAAAGGCGCTCATCGTATTGGCAAACATTCCTAGGTTACTTTGGTTGCGAAAGAAGCGAATTCTCGAATCTTCAAAAGACTCAACGATCTCTAAAGGATTTTGAGGGCTGCAATTATCAGAAACAATAATTTCTATATTTTTATATGTTTGTTGAACGGCACTTGTCAGAGCCGCTTTCAAATATTCGGGACGATTATAAGTAGGAGTAATAACGCTAACTAAAGGCTGATTCTCTTGATATTCTTCACTCATAAAATTAAATTTCTACACTTTTTTTATATCCGCCTAATGTTACCATTTTCCTGAGAAGACTTAAGGTTCCATTCCACAATAATATACGACTTGCAGACTGAATTACCCGGTAACTTTTACTATAATTCAGTGCTGTTTTCAATTGA
>JBCBQE010000596.1:0-4660 GCA_039820385.1 Cyanobacteria bacterium J06635_10 | reverse complement strand
CTTTTATCCCCAACTTCGCGGCTTAAAGGTAATACTTGGTTGTAGAATTTGAGCGCTTGCTGTTTATCTCCTAAATCCGAGTAGACAGCACCAATATTATGGAGAGTTGCTGCTTCTTGAGTTTTATCCTCAACTTCGCGGCTTAAAGGTAATACTAGGTTGAAAAATTTAAGTGCTTGCTGTTTATCTCCTAAATCCGAGTAGACAGCACCAATATTATTGAGAGTTGCTGCTTGTCCACTTTTATCTCCAACTTCGCGGCTTAAAGGTAATGCTTGGTTGTAGAATTTGAGTGCCTGCTGTTTATCTCCTAATGAACTGTAGACAAGACCAATATTATTTAGAGTTGTTGCTTCTCCACTTTTATCCCCAACTTCGCGTATTAGAGGTAATGCTTGGTTGTAGAATTTGAGTGCTTGTTGCTTATCTCCTAATGAATCGTAGATACCACCAATATTATTGAGAGTTGTTGCTTCTCCACTTTTATCCCCAACTTCGCGGCTTAAAGGTAATACTTGGTTGTAGAATTTGAGCGCTTGCTGTTTATCTCCTAAATCTGAGTAGATACGACCAATACCAAGCATGGTCAAAGCTTGCCGTTTTTTATCTCCCACCTTCCGCCACAATTCCAGCGCTTCTTCAAATTTACCAACAGCCTGCTTTAATGATTCTGCTGTTCCTTGCTTAAATAATCGGAATCCTTCATCTGTCAACCTTTTCGCTTCTTTACGAATCGCTCGATTAGAATTTCCTTGCTGCTGCGCTATCTCAACCGCCGCACTTTCGGCTCTTGCACCTACCGACTCACCAATCAAAACAATACCGAGCAATGCTGTCAAACCATAACGCACTAACTTGTGTATGATAAACCGCGAATAATTCTTACATCCTTGGTTGCTCATAATTTTAATACAGAGATATTAAAAAACTAAGGTTTACGAATACTAAAATTTCAAAAATTCTCGATCGCAAATCAGGCACCCTTGAATCATTCTGTATCAATGTATCATTCGCAATCCAAATTTTTACGCAACAAAGAATATTATTTTATATATTTTTAAAATAGTGCGATAAGCCTGCATAGCATGCGCGAAGCCATCGCACAAAGCGGTATTGACTTTTTCTATACTGTGACATATTTAGATGTGAAATTATATCAAATCCGTCTGCATCGGAATTATATATTTTTTAACGCAAAGTTACGCCAAGGTAAACGCAGAGGGACACAGAGTTTTTTTCACACATACTTTTTATCATTCCGACGTAAACGGAAAAGATATTAGTTCTTCCCAGAAGATTAAGATTATCAGAACTTACGCAAGCGTCACAAGAGTGGGATGGTGCGTGACACTACAACCCTTATAACTGCGTTGATAATCAGTCAGTGTACAAGCACCCTACAAAGAAAATGTGCACCACAGAGACGCAGAGAGCACGGAGGAAAGGGAGATAAGCAAATAGCGCAGAGAAATTTATAATTTCCCCACGCTAAGTGTATGTTATTTACTGGTTATACAGAAGATTTTCAGTCTACTTCAGTAGACTTTCGCTATTAGCCTTGGAATTCATTCCAAGGCGGTTATTAGCCGCACCTTAATTAACCAACAAGTTCAATATTCTGAAATTGTCCTATTGCTGTTGGATTCGCTGTATCATCATCGTTACCGATAGTTAAGAAGTCAAATTTACCTGTAAAGAAATCCCCTACAGCAATGGAATATTGTGTGAATCCGTTATCGGAACCAACAATATAATCGTCTAAGTCTTCGATACCCCAGCTTTGGCTACCATCAACTTGGAAAAAACGTCCCCTATCCCCTTTAGAATTAATCACATTGTCATTATCGAAGCCAATACCCTGAATTTCAGCTTCACCATTACCCGCAAACTCAAATTTGAGTAAAGTATCCTCAGTGACTTCATAGCCGGTAATATCCAAGCGTCTCCAACCGTTTTTTTCTAACTGCAATTGATTGTCGTTGCTAACAGTTGAAATTATGCTTCTACTTTGACTCGCGCTACCGTAGGATAGAATTTCTTCCCTTTCACTTACTCCATTGATGGAAATTTCAAGTAAATTGGAAGTATCTTGAGGTGTGGGAGTACTTTGAGGTGTGGGAGTACCTTCAAATATCTTAATCTTGCTGAATGTACTTTCAGCATCAGCGTTAGGTTGATCGTCGTCGTTACCAACTGTCAGGAAGTTAAAATCTCCAGTGAAGAACTTACCAACTGAGATTTCATAAATATCTTTGCCACCCGATTTACCAACAATGAATTCAGTGAGATTTTCAATACCCCAACTTTGGCTACCATCAACTTGGAAGAAACGACTACGATCCGATTTACTGATAACATTATTATTATCGAAGCCGATACCTTGGATTTCACCTTTACCGTTACCCGCAAACTCAAAACTTAGAACAGTGTTCTTTGTAATGGTAGAGTTAATTTCAAGCTTTTGCCAACGGTTTCCACTCAACTTGATTTCACTGTTAGAGGATATCTCAACAGTTCCATTCTTCGGATTGTCTTGATTTCCACCATAGGATTCAAATGATTTGGTAATGGGAGTATCGTCTTGCGGAGTATTTGGTGCCGTTGCTGGAGGTACATCCTTTCCACCAATTACCAACAGATAACCGTCCTTTTTACCACCTGCACTATCTTGTATAGCGTTGTGAGTAATTTGACTTCCTTTAAAATCAGTAGTGGTAACGGCTGCTGTTGTACCATTACGGAACGCAGCTACAACTCCATTACTATCTGAAATTGGAGTCCATGAAAGTCTTTGTTGAAAGTCGGAACTGATAGTTGCAATATATCCATCGAAAGGAGTATAGCCACTTACTTTTTGTCCTTCAATGGTTTGTTCGTCACGATTTGCAATTCTAGCTCCTGCATCTCCAGCTAGAATTACGGTACCGTTTTTTGTGGCTGTAATTGATTTTATATCAACGGAGTTACCTTTACCATTATTAAGACGACCTAATAAAGATTGACCTTTAATTAATTCACCATTTTTGAGGTTATAACGACCGTACCAACTCATTTTAATCGAATTGACGTTGGTGGGAGTGTTATATTTGTCTGTTTGGATGTTGCGATCGCTACTAACTTTCTCGGATAAATCGAAAGGATCGCGATAGAAAATAGAAAATCCGGTACCACCATTGACGAAATATGAAGAATATAACTCTCCATCACGTCCGATAGCTACACGCTGTCCCCTGGTATCAGCCAGCAAGTTTTCATCGTAGATGTCTTTACTATCAAAATCATAGTTTTTCCAGAGATCTTTTCCTTGATATGACCATGCTTGAGTAAACGCAACCTGCAAAATGCTGGTTTTTTGCTCGAACCCCGTTGCAATAACCATACCTCCATTTTGGTCGGTAACGGCTATATCAAGAAATTGACGTTTGCTCTTTTCTGTACTCCAGTCTTTAAGTTGTTTTCCGTCACTGTCAAACAGATAAGCTCTGTCGGGGCCACTGCTATCTTGTACAACACCGACTTTTCCATTATCGGAAATAGCGATACGAAAAACCTTGTTTAGAGATTTACTCCATTTCACTTCTGTCGCATCAGGATTTAATACAGCGATTCCACCTTCGTAAGCGATAGCGATGTTCCCGGTTTTCGACGAGACTTCTAAATCCAGTATTTTTCCTGGTAAATGAGTTTTACTTATAACTTGATTAGTTCGAGAATCGTAACGGACAATGGTTCCCTTTCCACCACCAAGGAGTTTAGTCTCTTTTCCTGGGAGGTTAGCACCCTTTAAGGAACCTCCTACAATAACGAATTTACCATCCAGGGAAATATCCACTGCATTGCTATAATCATCATCTTTTCCACCCAAATAAGTAGCAGCAGAAATATCTAAATTGTTCGTAGGAGACTGAGGTAGAGCGTTATTTGATACCGACGAGAAGGAATTCTGGCTTTGAAGATTACTATCATCGAACTTGTTGATTTTAGTAGCCATTTTTCACTCATTATTAATGAACTTCTATCGGTAGATAACTCTGAATAACTGACTCCCTATTGCAGACTTTTTATACTCGTAGGCTGGGGTATATAAAATTACCATACAGTGAAATAAAACCGATAGTTCGACCCTTAGTACAGTTTAAAAAGTTGTCACATTAGTACAAAAATCAGTATTTTGTGCTTGCTATTTAAATATATTTTTGATAATTTAAGACATTTTTTTTCAATCGGACATCAGTGAATCTAATAATGTTTTTTGAAGCTTTTACTAGTACTTGAGGATACGAATAAATATAAAATTTTGATGACAAAAAAAGATTATTTTGTAAAATATTTATCTGATATCAGTAATATTAATGACTTAAAAATAGAATACAGTTATTTGCTTGTTGTAAAAATTTTTAACTTCTAAAACGATGTGAAGAAGTTAGTTAATATCAAGTTCTCAATAATGCCGAAAGATTCGATGCTGATGGGGTAGCGATAGAAAACCGTGCGGTTAAAGTTTCTTTCTTGAATCGCTTGTTTGGTAGAAGATAAAAATAGATGCCCTTTGGGCACGCCGCGCTCTGAGGGCATATTACAACCGCTAGGTAAAGTGCTTGATTCTACATTTCTAAGAACATATTGGGAACTTGATATTAACTAACTTCTTCACATCGTT
>JBCBQE010000595.1:0-4663 GCA_039820385.1 Cyanobacteria bacterium J06635_10 | reverse complement strand
CAGTCCAAATAGTAAGCAGATTGTCACCAGTAACTTTCTTGATAGAAATTTGAACATTTGGGACATTAACGGCAAACTGTCAACTAAGCTTCAAAATAAAGGTTGTATTAAAACTGCTAGTTTTAGCCCGAATGGAAAGTTGGTTGTTGCTACTTCTGACAACATTGCGGCTATATGGGATAATAACGGCAAACTACTGACTAAATTACCAGAACAAAACCCCCTACAAAAAGCTAGCTTTAGTGCAAATGGTAAATTTATTCTCACTGTGCCATTTTTAGATGACACCGTACAAATATGGGATACCTCCTCAAAAGTAATTGCGAAACTCGAACATCCCGAAAGTCTAAAAGATGCGAAATTCAGTCCCAACGGTAAACTAATCCTATCAATATCTAACAGTCAACCTGGCTCTTTTAAAACAACTGCAAGAGTATGGGATATCAATGGTAAAGTTTTAGCTCAACTACAACATCCCAGTCTTTTAAACAGTGCGAATTTCAGTCCAGATAGTAAACTAGTTGTTACAACATCTGATGACAGAATTACTCGGATATGGGATATAAACGGTAAACTTATTACCCAGTTAGAATATCTTTCTGCTGTTGGGAATGCAATTTTTAGTCATAATGGAAAGTTCATTCTCATAACATCTCACGATAAAACTGTACAATTACGAGACATTAAGGGAAAACAGCTTGCTAAATTTCAGCACCAAGGTTATGTCACTAGTACAAGTTTTAGTCCTAATGACAAATTAATTCTCAGTGCATCTTACGATAATACTGTTAAATTATGGAATATTGATGGTCAATTAATTACTCAACTTCAGCATCCGAGTCGTGTGGAAAGTGCGAGTTTTAGCTCGGATGGTAAATTAATAATTACTACTACTTCCGATGAAAAAACTGTCCGTTTGTGGGATATATCTGGAAATTTAGTTACAACTATTAAGGGACATCAAGGAATTATTAATAGTGCTAGTTTCAGCGATGACAGTAAGTTTATTGTAACAGCTTCCGATGATGGTACCGCTCGTATCTGGAATACTTCTGGTAAACAATTAGCTGTCTTGGAAATAGAACAATCCCCTTCTTCACCCAAAGTTGAAGCGAATAGACTCCGCGATTTACAATTTTACGCTCCCAATTGCGCCCAAGCAATCGACCCTTGGCAAAAAGCATTAAAACTTTACCAAGAAATCTCCGATACAAGAAATCAAGCAGTTATTCATCAACAACTTGGTAATGCTTATTATTGCATCAGCGACTACACCAACGCGATTAAATCTTATTCTCAAGCATCAACTATTGCTCAAAAATCTAATTATCCACAAATCCAAGCTAAAAATATTTTAAATCTTGGTAATGTTTACACCACTCTAGCTGACTATCAAACAGCAATTAACAAATACAACCAAGCTTTAAAAATTCTCCCATTAGAAAACTCTCAAATAAAAGCTGAAATTCTACGAGGGAAAGGAAATGTTTATTATTCTCAAGGTAAATACAGCGAAGCAATTCAAAATTACTCCCAAGCATTAATCATCGATAACTCAAATAATAATACTGCTGGTATTGCTGAAAATAAAGTGAAATTAGCAGATATTTATTTAAAATCGGGAGATATAAATAAAGCACTTCAATTCTATAAAGAAGCATCAAAAAACCAATCTATCGAAGCATTATCAGGCTTAGGAAACACCTACCTCTTCCTTGGTGACACCACTAAAGCCATAAATTACTACCAACAAAGCTTAGAGAAAACACGTCAAATCGAAGACAAAGAAGCAGAAGCCAACGCATTAAACAACCTCGCCAACGCATTACGTAAATTAAATAAAGACAAACTCCCCGAAGCTGAAAAATATCTTCTTGCTGCTATCGAAATATGGGAAAATCTCCGAGTTAATTTAGAAGATGCAAACAAGATATCTATCTTTGAAAAACAAACTCGTACCTACCGACTTTTACAAGAAATTCTCATTGCTCAAAACAAAATCAAAGAAGCATTAGAAATTAGCGAAAGGGGACGCGCAAGAGCATTTGTTGAATTACTTAGCAAACGATTATCACCAGATAATAACGAACAATCTCAAATCGCTTTACCTAATATCAATCAAATTCAAAAAATAGCCAAAGCTCAAAATTCGACTCTAGTTCAATATTCAATCATTAACGACGAATTCAAAGTCAACGGTAAACCACAAACTAGAGAATCATTACTCTATATTTGGGTAGTCAAACCCACAGGAGAAATATCATTTCGTCAAACCGATTTAAAACCACTATGGCAAAATGAAAATACAAATTTATCCGAATTAATTAAAAATACTCGTCTTTCAATCGGTGCTGTAGATATCAGAAGTCGTCAAGCTGGTGGAATTATCTCTTCTAGTAATAACCTCAATAAAGAAAAACAAACCAAAAGCTTGCAGCGACTACACCAACTTTTAATTAACCCCATCGCAGACTTATTACCCCAAAACCCTAGCGCTAGAGTTTCATTTATCCCTCAAGGTTCTTTATTCCTCGTACCTTTCCCAGCACTCCAAAATAAAAACGGTCAATATTTAATTGAAAAACACACTATTCTCACATCCCCATCAATTCAAGTATTAGATTTAACCCGCAAGCAAAAGCAGAAGAATGGTTTGACTAAATTAGATAGTTCAAAAGCTTTGGTAGTAGGTAATCCCGAAATGCCGAGTATATCATTGCAGCCAGGAGAACCAGCCAAGAAGTTACCAAATTTACCCGGAGCCGAAACCGAAGCAAAGGCGATCGCACCAATGTTGAATACTAAAGCAATTACGGGTAGCGCTGCAACCGAAGCCGAAATAGTTCAAAAAATGCCCCAAGCCCAAATCATCCATTTAGCAACACATGGGTTATTTGATGATTTGCGGGGTTTGGGAAGTGCTTTAGCTTTTAATCCTGACCCCCCTTCCTCCCCCCTTAATAAGGGGGGGAGGAAGGGGGGTGACGGTTTATTAACAGCAGAAGAAATCTTAGATTTAAAACTAAATGCAGATTTAGTAGTTTTAAGTGCTTGCGATACCGGAAGAGGAAGAATCACTGGTGATGGTGTGATTGGTTTATCTCGTTCTTTTATTAGTGCAGGTGTCCCGAGTATTGTTGTTTCCCTATGGTCTGTTGATGATGATTCTACCGCATTTCTGATGAGGGAGTTTTATCAAAATATGCAACAAGGTATTGACAAAGGTACCGCATTAAGAAAAGCGATGTTAAGCGCCAAAGAAAAATATGAAAATCCCTTGCAGTGGGCTGCTTTTACCTTGATTGGGGAAGCGGAATGATTGGTTCGTAGTTGCGCTTTAGCGCTTTCGGCTAAACTAGTGGTGCGTTGCTGTTACAATAACACACCTTGCGAAATAATAATGTAGAGACGTAGCACTGCTACGTCTTTTTTGATTGCGGAAAACTATATGTGATAATCCTCGAAACACCCAGATATATAAAAAATAGGGAAGCGAAATCAAATCAATTTCCAAAACTGCATACCCTCCATAACCGTGAGAGATATATTAAAGTATAACCATCTATAACAGTATAAACACGTATGAAAACCGATAATAAATCTCAAAAAATCCCCTTCCATCAAGCTTTGACAAAGCGTGCAGTTGTATTATTTATTTCCTTATTTTTATTATCCGAATCAAGTGCAGTTAGTGCAGGCAATTATGGGTTAAAAATTGTCCAAAAGCTAGAAACAACCCAGCAAAATAATACCCGCGCCGAAGCAATAAAATTAACAAAGGAAGGAATCCAATTATTTAAGCAAGGAACCGCAGAATCACTTACAAAAGCTAGACAAAAATGGCAAGCAGCGCTGGTTTTGTGGGAAAAATTGGAGGATAAGTCAAGCCAAGCTACAACACTTACAGCTATTGGTCGAGTCTATGACAAATTAGGAGAAAAACAAAAGGCACTTTCGTTCTTCAACCAAGCTTTACCTTTACATCGTGCAGTTGATGATAGGAGTGGAGAAGCTACAGCACTTACATCTATTGGTGGAGTCTACGATGCTTTAGGAGAAAAACAAAAGGCACTTTCCTATTACAACCAAGCTTTATCTTTATATCGTGAAGTGGATGATAAAGGTGGGGAAGCTGTAACACTTAATAATATTGGTCTAGTCTACGATGCTTTAGGAGAAAAACAAAAGGCACTTTCCTATTACAACCAAGCTTTAGCTTTACATCGTGCGGTGGATGATAAAGGTGTTGAAGCTGCAACACTCAATAATATTGGTACAGTCTACGATGCTTTAGGAGAAAAACAAAAGGCACTTTCCTATTACAATCAAGCTTTACCTTTAGCTCGTGCTGTAGGCGATAGGGGTATAGAAGCTGAAATACTTAATAATATTGGTGGAGTCCACAATGCTTTAGGAGAAAAACAAAAGGCACTTTCGTTCTTCAACCAAGCTTTACCTTTATATCGTGCTGTGGGTGATAGGGGTGGAGAAGCTACGACGCTCAATAATATTGGTGCAGTCTACAATGCTTTAGGAGAAAAACAAAAGGCACTTTCCTATTACAACCAAGCTTTACCTTTATACCGTGCAGTGAGTGATAGGGATGGAGAAGCTGTAACGCTTAATAATATTGGTGGAGTCTACAATGCTTTAGGAGAAAAAC
>JBCBQE010000594.1:0-4665 GCA_039820385.1 Cyanobacteria bacterium J06635_10 | reverse complement strand
ATAATTTGTGGAAAGCACTGGCTTTGTCGCAATAGCGGCCCTGTTTAAGATGCCACTCATCCCAACATGTCGCTGATAAAGTGCCAAAATAATGTCAGAAATTTTAAAATAAACCTGTATATTTGACTCAGGAATAAACTGGTCTACTATGATAACTTGAAGAGCATTTTTAATAGCGAGTCTCGCTAACCGCTCTTGCAAGAACGACTTATCATCCGCATTGGAGCCTAGACTACCTACCAGTAAAAGGCAAATTTGGCTTGATATAGCCTTCGGTAACAGCGGTATAGCTTCAAGTAAATGATGGATTCCTTTGCGTCGAGATAACGCTCCAAATAGCAAGAATACCTTTTTTGTATTAGGCTCAATTCCAAGCTCGGCCTTAAGTTGCTGCACTCTCATATCAGGAATGGCATAAAGCTTGACCGGATCAGCCAGTGGAAACACATTGTCTCGCTTCGAAAACTGACGAATTGACTCAACAGCAAGCGGATCGAGGCTGAAAAGCGTGTGCAGTTTAGGATTACCAAGAATCTGAGAAAGGTTGAAATATTCTCGCCAAGTCTGAAATCGATCTTTTAGCAGAGATATATGTTCTGGAAAACGGCGATAGTGGAACGTAGGTCGAAAATAAATGCCAGAAATAACACAGGGAGGCTTTTGGCTAAAAATAAAAGGCACTATAGCAGTATCAAAATACATCAAAAAGATATGGTTACTTCTCAACTTCTTGGCATATTTGCACATCAGTCTCCATTCTTGAAAAGACCGTTTCGCGGCCTTTAACGAAGAATCATGAGACAATAGCTCAGCTTTCTCGCGAGAACTAATCGGAATAAATTGAACGGATGTATCTCGATATGCTTGAGCTGATTCAACTACATCAAAATGCCTTTTCATAAAGTCAGGCGATACTACAATATCAAGATTACCAGACAGATTATGTTCGCACCAATACTGAATCAAATAGAGGATATAACTTGGATGATGCCCACCCACCGATAGATCAAACAGCATAACTCTTTGCTGATTTTGCTGTCCAGCATTGTGATTAGTTTTGTCTTTTGAGGAAGTCATAGTCTATTCTGATTTAATCCTTTACTGAATGTGAGATCTTTTGAGTTTTCAACATGCTAGGCTTCCTTATCACTTTGCATCGGAATATATTGGATAGTCTAAAAAAGGTAAAAGCAAAGATCTTAGAAATCATAAATAAAGGCAGTTTATATTTAATACAGATAATTCTCAAAATTCCACGGCAAGACTTTGATACAACTGCGGATACTACACATATAGACGTGGTCATTCTAGGAGTATATTTTCGGCTTGCTAACAGAGTAATTTTTATCAATCGTGATAGATAAAGTCTTACTTTAAAGCTAATCTAAAAAATAGCTCAGATCATTAATAGCTCAGATCATTTGCTTTATATGTCACAAGAATATTGAGAGTTCTGACTAGATTTTAAGCGATTTTTCTGATACTAAAGCTTGGCAGAATACAGTAAGGCGAATCAGGGCTTACCGAAAGAGCCTGAGCTCGCCGGGATTCAATATGCGTAATCACATTAGATGCTTGTCTTCTTAAGACTTTTGGGCGTTCTAAGCGGCCAGGTATGTTCGTCATGGACATTTCATAAAGGGATCGGTAGAGCCAAAGGTTAATCAACCACTTATGGCCTGGAACCCCTGAAACTAAAATAGTTCAGCCAGCCACACATATAAAATTGATCCCCACCGACAAAAATAAATCAGCGATAACGAAGGAGAATTGGCTTGTAATATGGTGTGATACTTTACTGTGCATCATCATTAATTTTACGTATTTGCCTTGCGGGAACTCCTGCTACGACAATATTTGCGTTACCATTTTTAGTTACCAATGCACCTGCTGCTACAACAGAACCACGACTTATCGTTACACTTTGAAGAATTATTGAGCCTCCTCCAATCCAAACCTCATCTTCAATGATTATTGGTTTTGTTGATTCGGCCCTTCTATTGCCAGGCAAATGTTCAAGGCCGTGATTCACAGTTTCAAACATTACGCATGAACCAATTTGGACATTTTTTCCGATTATCACATTGTCGATAGGAACTCCAAAACGAATTTCGGCGTTAATAAAGGTTCCATTTCCAATCTCGATATTTTTGGCACCGCCAAGTGGACGAATACCCAACGAACCAAAAATTGTGCATTTTCCTCTTATTTTCATTCCAACTAGACGGTAAATAAGGAAAAGATCTTATCGAAGATCTTCATTCGAGGTAAATTATTTCCTAATGGCATAAATATAAGTTCTCTCATTTTAAGCTTCCTAATTGATTTCGACACAAATAAATATAGCTAATTACTAAACTAAAACTATTTGATCTTGTTGACATTCATATTAAATAGTTACCTGTAAATGATTAGTTGTTCTTATCACTTCCCTTAGTTCTCCAATACTGGAGGTGATAAGCTCAGAGGATTCAGTGTTGACGAGTAAGGATCATCCTTGTGGACTTATAACACCCTTTACTAGTCTGACTAATTAGACGTTAGAATTGAATATAGGAATCATAGCATTTCCCTACTGGGTGAGGTACACCCTATCATCTAGCATTAAGGGATTCGGGGTGATTCCTTTAGCTCGCTAGACTCAGAAACGTTGTATGTTGAAAATGAACGGTGTCATTATGGTTTAAATTGACACTTTCTATCATAGATTTGCTAAAGATTATAGATTCCCTAAGATAGGGAGATATCTAGCTATATCCCTGAATATCCTAGCTTTTTCATCATAGGTTCGATTTTTGGAGAAATTCTTTCAATTTTTTCGAGATTTAATTCCTTCCATTTATCTCTCTTCGGTGGAGAGATTGCCGACCAACTCAATTTTTTAGAATTTATGTAGGCAAAAGCTTGCTCTGAAGTCGGTAAATCTGCAAAGGTAGAAATCTTTTCAAGCATCTTTAAAGGATTACTCAGCAAATCTTCATAATACAATCTAATATAGTTTCCCGAATTGGATTTTCCAGTAAATTTATCGAGCACATACCTATTGTGCTCAATCCAACTCCAAGCACAAATTTCTTCGATGGGTTTCTCAACTTGTGTCTGCCATCCTGGAGGCATTGCATATGCCCAGTGCTTTATTTTGGTAGAAGTTGGTAGGTCTATCCCCACCTTTACAAAGGTATTCCATCCTTCAATCATTGAGGATATATTATCTCTGCCATCGCGAACCAAGTGAATGTAAATGGCGTCAGGAAAAATCTTCTCTATTGCATCTAAATGGAAACAATTAGATATGGTTTTTTCCATATAGCGCATTGATCTTCGTAAAACAAAGTTTTTGATTAATACCTCACGATCAATACGCTTTCGATCAAAAACTGCTTTCGTTGCAATGAGCGACTTGAGTGATGCGCATCTGTTAGGCGTACAATCTTTGATCCCAATATAATCTGATGCGCATGAGGCATCAGCATACGGAAAAACTCTAAACCATAAAGCACTATTCTCTCTATTAAAAGAAATGACTCCTTGCATCTTTCGTGCGATTTCGTATAAGTAACTAGAACCCGATCGAGGCGCAGAAATAATGAACACAGGTTTAGTTAAATTTGGCGATATATGATGTAGTGTTTTGGATAACACTCTGTTATTCTGAAAAGCGCTTAAAGTATCTGCCATTTTTTTCCTCATCAACCATAGCCGAAAATTTTCGTGGTTCTTTAGGTGTGATTTTTCTATCTATTGATTTAAGTTTAATTAGTAAGTCAATTTTAACTGTTAAGTCAAGTTCAATGCATATAATCTAAAGTAGTATTTAGACAGACTGAGCGAACTCTAGATATTGACGGGTGATATCTAAAAAATCGAAAGATTTTGCCCTTTGCAGGGATTGCTTTTGATAGTGCTCCTTTAAAGCAACATCTGTGAGTAGTTGTAGAATACTCTTTGATAAGGAATCGATGTCTCCTGAGGGAACAACAACCCCGAATTCTCCATGGTTAACAATATCCTTTGACCCGCCCGGTGCATCGTTCACGATCACTGCAGTTCCACAAGCTAAAGCTTCTTCTAAGGCCACTGGGCATCCCTCCCAAGCTGAAGCTAATACGAACACATCGGCCTTCCTCATGCAGCTGTAGGGATTGGGATCATATCCCGGCATAGAAACATAGTCTTGAATCTCAAGTTTTTCGGCTAAAGCTTCTAAATCTGGCCTTAAAGGCCCCTCACCTAAAATTATTAATCGGGCTGTAGGCTCAACCTCCAGTACTTTAGCGAACGTCTTTAAAAGAACATCGAGCTGTTTTTGTTTTGCCATACGAGCAACGGTTAAAACCGTCATCATTTCAGGATTGTTGAACCAAGCATGGGAAGCAGGAGCCCGGGACTCTTCCTGAATACCTTGAATATCGATAGGATTAGAAATAACCTTGGTAGGCAAATGAGGTGAAATTTTGACGTACTCAACTAAATCTTTGACAGTGTCATGACAAACCCCAATCAAGCCATTGCTATGACCATAAGTTAAGCGCATCAAGATAGGTAAATAACGGGTTTTGAGGGAACTCCCATGCTCAATCTGAGACTCTAAACTGCAAATATTGTGCTCTCCAATAATAATCTTAGGTTTGTGCCTAGAAAAAACCCTTGCCAAAATAGCAATGA